>DATBRX010000216.1:0-9942 GCA_036560085.1 Candidatus Limnocylindrales bacterium | reverse complement strand
GAGCCAGCGAACCGGGCGCTCCGCCCGCGCGGCAGCGCGCGCCAGCTTTGCCGCGCGGCTCCGCTAGCGCTGATCGAGAGGCAGGTACTTCCGCTCGCGCGCGCCGGTGTACACCTGGCGCGGCCGGCCAATCCGCGAATCCGGGTCGGTCATCATCTCGCGCCACTGCGCGATCCAGCCCGGCAGCCGGCCAATCGCGAACAGCACGGTGAACATCTCTGTCGGGAAGCCCAACGCGCGGTAGATCAGGCCGCTGTAGAAGTCGACGTTGGGATAGAGCTTGTGGTCGATGAAATACGGATCGGTCAGCGCGACCGCCTCGAGCTCCTTGGCGATCTCGAGCAGCCGATCTTCGGCACCCAGTTTGGCCAGGATCGTGTCCGCGGCCGCCTTGATGATGCGCGCCCGTGGGTCGTAGTTCTTGTAGACGCGGTGGCCAAAGCCCATCAGGCGGAACGAGTCGTTCTTGTCCTTGGCGCGGTCGACCCACTTGGCGACGTTGCCGCCGTCAGCCTCGATCTGCTGCAGCATCTCGAGCACTTCCTGGTTCGCGCCGCCGTGCAACGGCCCCCACAGCGCGGATATGCCGGCCGAGATAGAGGCATAGAGGTTGGCGTGGCTGGAGCCGGCCAGTCGGACGGTCGCCGTGGAGCAGTTCTGCTCGTGATCAGCATGCAGGATGAGCAACACCCGCAGCGCGCGCGCCGCGTCCGGGTCGATGCGGTACGGCTCGGCCGGGATGGCGAACATCATGCGCAGGAAGTTGCTCTCGTAGTCGAGCGAGTTGTCCGGGTAGATGAACGGTTGGCCGACCGAGTGCTTGTACGCGAGCGCGGCGATGGTCGGCATCTTGGCGATCAGGCGCACGGTGCTGATGTCGACGCTGTCCGCGTCGCGTGGGTCCATGGACTGCTGGTAGAAGGTCGACAGCGCCGCTACCGCTGCCGCGAGAATGCCCATGGGATGGGCGTCCATGGGGAAGCCTTCGAAGAAGCGCTTGAACTCCTCGTGCAACAGCGTGTGGCGCGTCACGAGGTCAGTCCACGCCGCGAGCTGCTCGCCGCTGGGCAGCTCGCCGTACATGAGCAGGTACGCGGTCTCGAGGAAGGTCGAACCCTCGGCGAGCTGCTCGATGGGATAGCCGCGGTAGCGCAGGACGCCCGCGTCGCCATCGAGATACGTGATGCCACTTCGGGTCGCGGCGGTGCTGCCGAAGCCGTAATCAAGGGTGATCATGCCCGCGTCGCGCAGCAGCGTGGTCACGTTGATCGCCGGGTAGCCCTCCGTGCCACGCACGATGGGGAAGCTGTACGTGCGCTCGCCGATGCGCAGCTCAGCGGTATCGGGGCCGAGGCCCGCATCGGGCCGCTCCGCCGGGGTGAGCGTGGTCATGGCTCTTGGTGCTCCAGTTTTGGCGCCGCCGGAAGGTAGTTGGCGCGCAACCTAGTGTGGGCCATGGCGCGGCGGATGTGCCATTGGGGGCGGTTCGAAGGGGCCAGTCGGCCACGATTGGCCAGCGCGGAGCGGGCGTAGACTTTCAGCCGACATCAAGAGGAGACGCCTTCCCATGACTGACACGATCGAGCGGCCGCGCCTGAAGATCACCTACGCGACGCTGCGCAACGACAACGAGGAGCTGCACGAGCAATTCGAGCACGGCATGGCCAAGGCGCGGGCGCAGCTCGGCAAGCACTACCCCAACTTCGTGAACGGCGAGGCGCGCCAGGGTGAGGGCGAGTTCGAGGACCACTCGCCCATCGACGACAGCCTGATCGTGGGCTACTTCGCGAAAGGCACGCGCCAGGACGCCAAGGACGCGATCGCGGCCGCGCGCGCGGCCTTCCCGGGGTGGCGCGACACGCCCTGGCAGGAGCGCGTGGCGATCATCCGCCGCGCGGCCGAGATCATCAGCTCGCGCCAGATGGAGCTCGCCGCGCTGATGGTCCTCGATGTCGGCAAGAACCGACTCGAAGCACTGGGCGACGTCGAGGAGACGGCCGACTTCTGCCGCTACTACAGCGAGCGGATGGAGGAAAACAACGGCTTCGACCACCCCATGGACAATCTCGGCGACGCGACGGTGCGGACGCGCAGCGTGCTCAAGCCGCACGGTGTGTGGGCGGTCGTGAGCCCGTTCAACTTCCCCATGGCGCTGGCCGGCGGGCCATCGATCGCGGCCATCCTGACCGGCAACACGGTTGTCTGCAAGCCTTCGAGTGACGCGCCGCTCCTGGCCATGAAGCTGTACGAGATCCTCGTCGAGGCCGGTGTGCCCAAGGGCGTCTTCAACATCGTGACCGGCCCGGGTGAGACGGTCGGTGCGGAGCTCGTGGAGTCGGACGACGTCGACGGCATCGTGTTCACCGGCAGCTTCGAAGTCGGCTTCGACCTCTACAAGCACTTCGCCAAGCGCTACCCCAAGCCGGTCATCGCCGAGATGGGCGGCAAGAACCCGACCGTCGTCAGCCACAGCGCCGATCTGGACAAGGCGGCCGACGGCGTGATGCGTGCGGCCTTTGGGTTTGGCGGCCAGAAGTGCTCCGCCAACAGCCGCGTCTACGTGGAGCGTGAGGTCCACGACGCTTTCGTGGAAAAGCTCGTCGAACGCGCGCGCCAGATACACGTGGGCGATCCGTCCGACCGGGCGAACTGGCTCGGGCCGATCATCAACACCAAGGCGCTGGCGCGGTACGAGAACGCGGTCGCGGAAGCGAAGCGCGACGGCCGCGTCGCCTTCGGTGGCGAGCGCCTGACCGACGGTGACCTGAGCCACGGCTACTACGTGGCGCCGACCGTCGTCACCGGCCTACCGGCCACGCACCGCCTGTTCCGCGACGAGCTCTTCGTGCCGATCGTCGCCGTCGCTCCGGTCGACTCGATCGATGAGGGCATCAAGCTCGCCAACGAATCGGAGTACGCGCTCACGGCCGGCTTCTACAGTGAGGATGAGGCCGAGCAGCAGAAGTTCCTCGACACCATCCACGGGGGCGTCGTGTACGTGAACCGGCGCGCCGGCGCGACGACGGGCGCCTGGCCGGGTGTCCAGCCCTTCGGCGGCTGGAAGGGCTCGGGCTCAACCGGCAAGGCCGGCGGCGGCCTGTACTACATCCAGCAGTTCATGCGCGAGCAGTCACAAACCGTCGTCGACTAGGCGTCTGACCGGGCACCGCCCGACCGAAAGGACAACCGAACTTGGGCCAGGGGGAACGCTCATCTCGGCTGCACCGGAGCCGCGCCCGCGCCGTCCTGGCGCTGGCCCTCACGCTCACGCTCTTCGCGTCACCGGCGAGAGCCGGCGATGCGCCACCGTGCCGCACCGGCGATGAGCTCGTGGCCTACGACGGTGGGCGCTGGAGCCGCGTGGTAATCGACACGTGGTGGCGCTTGTCCGGCGCATACGCCCCCAACGATCTCGTGTCCGTCCGCCGCGCCCACATCCCCGGCAGCGGCAAGGTGCGTGGCTTGGTGATCGACGATCTGTCAGCGATGGCCGCGGACGCCCGGGCTCAAGGGATCCGCCTGGCAGTCCAGAGCGCCTACCGGAGCTACGGGGCACAGGCGAGCACCTTCCGAGAGTGGGTGCGCAAGATCGGCTTGAATCGCGCGCTCCTGAGCAGCGCGAGGGCAGGCCACTCCGAGCACCAGCTGGGCACTGCCGTCGACTTCAAGTCACCAGGCGGGCCGGTGCCCTGGGCCAACTATCCCCGCTGGGAGCGCACACCCATCAGCCGGTGGCTGGCCGCCAACGCGTGGCGCTACGGCTTCATCCTGAGCTATCCCAAGAGCGCACGCGAGACGACGTGCTACCTCTACGAACCGTGGCACTACAGGTACGTTGGCCGCGACATCGCGCGGGAGATCCACGACGGCGGTCAGCCACCTCGCATCTGGATGCTGAGCCATCCGAATCCGAGCCCATCGCCAACGCCGACTCCGACGGGTACGCCCACCCCCACCGCGGAGCCCACCGCTGAGCCGACCGCAGAGCCCACTGCTGAGCCGACCGCGGAGTCCACCGCTGAGCCCACCAGTGAGCCGAGCCCCATCCAGTGATCCGCCGCAAGCCCTGAGCCTGCTGGTCACCTTCATGGTGGCGGCGACCGCAGGTCCGTTAGAGGCAGCCACTCCAATCGCCGTTTCGACGGACACGCCGGCGCCGCAGGGACCGTCCGGCTCATGGTGGTCGGCGACGTGGTGCTTGCGCAGAGCACCGGGCGGCGCATCATCAAGAACGGCCCCGATGCGCCCTGGCGCAAGGTGGCCGGCTTCCTGGATCAGGCGGAGCTGTTCATGATCAACCTCGAATGCCCCATCTCTGATCGTGGCACGTCGTGGCCCGGTGAGAAGTACACCCTTCGTGCCCGGCCCGCGTCCGCCGATGCGCTGCCCGCCGCCGGTGTCGACGTGGCCAACCACACAGCCTGGGCAACTTCGTCTTCGCCTACTTCAGTGGTGTGCAGAATGACTCGGCCATCCTGGACGTCACCCTGAGTGCATCAGGCGTGGATTCGTTCACGTGGATTCCGATCGTGATCGAAGGTGCATTCCCGCGCCCGGCCAGGGGCCGGGAGATCGACCGGATAATGGCTCGCCTGAAGCCGATCTGAGCGACGCGGTCGGGGCGCTTGGTACACTTGGCACGTTTGATGCACAGTGCATCGTTTCTATGCATTCAGCGCCCCGGAGCGGGTGCGTAGCCGCCGAGGGGTGAACAAGTGACAGAGTTGGCTGAGCGTCCCCAGCTCCAGGGCACAGCCCGCAACGTGCCCGACATCCGCGAGCCGCTACCCGGTCCCAAGGCGCGCAAGCACGTCGCCTTCGACCACGAGTTCACCTCGCCCAGCCTGCCGCGCGCCTATCCCCTCGTCCCCGTGCGCGGCACGGGTTCCACGGTCGAGGACATTGACGGCAACCTGCTGCTCGACTTCACGGCGGGTATCGCCGTCTCCTCGACCGGCTATGCGCATCCGCGCATAACTGCCGCGCTCGAGAAGCAGG
The DNA here is from genome assembly GCA_036560085.1 of Candidatus Limnocylindrales bacterium. GTDB lineage: Bacteria > Chloroflexota > Limnocylindria > Limnocylindrales > CSP1-4 > JALYGJ01. Next base: position 4,944 of record DATBRX010000216.1, on the reverse strand, counting down.
CGCGCGACCTCATCCACTTCAGCGCGTCCGACTTCTACCTGCCCATCTACGCTGAGCTTGCCGCCAAGCTGGCCGAGATCTCGCCCATCAAAGGCCCGGCCCGGGCATTCATCGGCAACTCCGGCGCCGAGGCAATCGAGGCCGGCATAAAGCTGGCGCGCTTCGCAACCGGTCGCCAGTACCTCGTCGCGTTCATCGGTGGCTTCCACGGCCGCACGTACGGCGCCGTCACGCTGACCGCGAGCAAGAGCAAGTACCACGCCGGCTTCGGACCCATGCTGCCGGGCGTCTACCACGTGCCGTTCGGCAACGCCGGCCTCGACGAGCTCGAGAACCGCGTCTTCAAGCGCCTGATCCCGGCCAACGAGATCGCCGCGATCGTCGTCGAGCCGATCCAGGGCGAGGGCGGCTATGTCATCCCGGAGCCAGATTTCTTCGCGCGGCTGCGCAAGATCTGCGACGACAACGGCATCCTGCTGATCGCCGACGAGGTCCAGTCGGGTGCCGGGCGCACCGGCAAGATGTGGGCGATCGACCACTGGGGCGTACAGCCCGACATCGTCGCCACGGCCAAGGGCATCGCCAGCGGCATGCCGCTGGGCGCGATGATCGCCCGCGCCGACCTGATGAGCTGGGGCAAGGGCCACCACGGCTCGACCTTCGGCGGCAACGCGGTATCGTGCGCGGTCGCGCTTGAGACGATCAAGCTCCTCCAAGAGGGGCTGATGGACAACGCCGCGGCGCGCGGCGAGCAGGCGCTGGCCGGTCTTCGACCGCTGATGGGTCAGCACCCGAAGCTAGTCACGGACGTGCGCGGCAAGGGCCTGATGCTCGGCGTGGAGTTCGACACGGGCGAGACCGCCGAGGCCGTCCAGTGGGCGTGCTTCACCCGCGGCCTGCTCGTGCTCGAGGCCGGTGACAGCGTCGTACGGATGTGCCCACCCCTCGTCGTAACGGCACAGGAGATCGACACCTGCGTGCGCCTCTTCACCGACGCGGTCGCGGAGGTGGCCAAGGACCCGACGCGCGCCTACGACGAGTCGCGCCGCTGGATGTCCATCGACGACGGCGAGGTCGACGGCTAGGTCCGACCCGCTCCCTCTCGCGGCGCTACCGTCACTCGCGTGAGCGGCACATCCAAGGTCGCGACCATGCGCGACGCCATAGCCGAGCTCGTGCGCGACGGCGACAGCGTCGCGATCGAGGGTTTCACCCACCTGATCGGCTTCGCCGCCGGCCACGAGATCATCCGCCAGGGGCGGCGTGACCTGACGCTGTGCCGACTCACGCCCGACCTGATCTACGACCAGATGGTTGCCGCGGGTGTTGCGAGGAAGCTCGTGTTCAGCTGGCTGGGCAACCCGGGCGTGGGCAGCCTGCACGCGATCCGTCGGTGGGCCGAGGAGATTCCCAGCAAGCTCGAGCTCGAGGAATACAGCCACTTCGGCATGGTCTGCCGCTACACCGCGGGCGCGATGAACCTGCCGTTCTTCCCGCTGCGTTCCTACGAAAACACTGATCTCCCGATTGCTAACCCGCTCATCCGGCCGATCAGGTCGCCCTATTCAGACGAGGAGCTGTACGCCGTCCCGGCCCTGAAGCCGGATGTAACGATCGTGCACGCGCAGCGCGCCGATGCTGCGGGCGACACGCAGGTGTGGGGCCTGCTGGGCTGCCAGAAGGAGGCTGCCTTCGCTGCCGATCGGGTGATCGTGGTTGTCGAAGAACTGGTCGACGAATCGGTGATCCGGGCCGACCCTAACCGGACCATCCTGCCCGGGTTGGTGGTTGATGCCGTGGTGGTCGAGCCGTTCGGCGCACACCCCTCCTACGCCCAGGGCTACTACGACCGCGACAACGCCTTCTACCTCGAGTGGGAAACCATCTCGCGCGATGGCGCGTCATTGGCCCGCTGGCTCGATGAATGGGTCCACGCCGTGAGTGGCCGGACCGAGTACCTCGAGAAGCTGGGCCGGGCGCGCGTCGAAGCGCTGCGGCCCCAGCCGGCCCCATCCGGGTCGGTCGATTACGGCGACTACCGCTAAACACTCTCGCTAGAAGGGGAAATTCGTGCGCTCCAAGGGTCTGTTTCGTGTTGCCCTGAAGCCAGCTGTGCTGGCCGGCCTGCTGGGTAGCGTCCTCGCGAGCTCGTTCGCCGGCGTGGCGCTGGCCGCCCCGCCGCCCATCACGTTCGAGCTATTCATCGGCGACTCTTGTGTCTATGGCATGGCCAAGCCCGACTCGTTCCTCAAGGTGATCATCACCGACAAGTCGGGCAGTCAGAAGGGCCGCGGCGCGGTGGAGACCGGGCCGGATGGCTACTGGGAGGCGTGCATGCAGCAGGGCGTCCGCCCGCTGTCGCCGGGAGACACGATCAAGGTCACCGATTTCGAGACCGGCCAGAAGCGCAACATCAAGGTACCCACGCTGACCGCAAAGGTCGACCGCGGCGCCAACGTGATCTCCGGCAAGGCACCCGCGGGCACGACGGTCGAGGTCGAGGCCTTCGACTTCCGATTCGACCTGTGGGGCGAGCAATACGACGTCGTACAGCACACGGTCGCGGTCGGCGGCGCCTACTCGTATGACTTCGACAACGACGGCGTGGACATCAAGGGTGGCGCGTCACTGGTGGTCCGCTGGCACAACGGTGGCGACACGGTCACCGTCGGGCGCTTCCAGATCGCGCCGTACATCGTGCTCCAGCTGGGTCTGTCCGACTTTGCCGGAGCGGCGGGGCCGAACACGCCCATCGCCATGACGCTCACCAGGGACGGCGCGATCGTCGCCCGTGGCAATGGCGTCGGCTCATACAGCAACAGCTCGTTCTACGGCGATTTCGTCGATGCCGACGGCGAGACGTACATCGTCAGGGGCGGCGAGAAGCTCAACGCTCCGGCGCTCGGCGCGGTGTCCGGCTGGCGCATTCCGGCCATCAAGGGCACGGCTAACGTGGCGGCCGACAGCGTCTCCGGCAAGTGCTTCGCGAACGGCCGCTTCGTCATCCTCGCGCAGGGCATCAGCGAGCCCGGCTACGGCTTCGGCTTTGGCACCGCCAACGCCGACGGCAGCTTCACGGTCAGCCTGGGCGACCAGGTCGACATCAAGAAGAACTTCCGCGTCGGCATCCTGTGCTACTCGGCAGAGGGCGACGAGGTCAGCCAGGAGTTCATGACGCGCTGAGCGGTCGGCCTTCGCGGGCGGGGTTCAAACGGCACGCCTTTAGGGGCCGAACGCCCGTGATCGCCGCAATGGCGGCAACCAACAATTGCATGCGATCGCGTCTGATGTCCGCCATTCCCCGCGGAGCGCGCTGATCCGGACCAATCAAGGAGCTGGCCATGTCCAAGCTTTCCTCAACCGGTCGCGCGCGCGCTCGAGGCTGGCTGCGTCGCCTGATGGCAGGCGGCGTTGCCGCCGCCCTGCTGCTAACGGTCTGGGCACCCGGCGCAATGGCCGCTCCGCGACCACTGACCGTCGATGTGCTCTTGGGCGACAGCTGCGTCTCCGGCGAGGCCAGGAAGAACGCCTTCGTCAAGGTCGTCGTGCGCGATCCGGCGGGCAACATGAAGATGCGCGAAGCGGTCGACACCGGTCCGTACGGCGAATGGGGCGTGTGCGGCTACAGCGGCACCATCACTGCCGGCGACAAGATCAACGTGCTCGTCGTGGAAACCGGTCAGACGCGCAAGTTAACGGTGCCCAAGCTGACGATCGATGCGAACAGGGTCAGCGAGGTCGTTTCAGGCAAGGCTCCCGCGGGTAGCATGATCACGATCGCGGTTTCGAGCGCGGGCGCCTCCACGGTCGGCCTGCCCGAATACGACGTCACGCAGAGCGTCGTCACCAGCGCGGGTGGGGCCTACTCGTTCGACTTCACGACCGACGGCATCGACCTGATCGGCGGAGCGACGGCAGAGGCGACGTGGAGGTCAGCCGGCGGTGCCGTCCAAGTTCACCGCCGGACGTTCGTCCCCGGCCTGATAGTGGCCATCGGCGAAGCCCAGTTCGCCGGAACCTTCAAGCCCAATGCCCACCTTGGCATCATCGTCACGCAGGGCTCCACTCAGGTGGCGACAGGGGACGCGGTCGCAGATCCGTTCTACGGCGGCCAGGTCTTCGGCCAGTTCGTCGACGCCGACGCTGAGCCGTATGCCATCGCGGCCGGCGACTGGATCAACGCGCCGGGCCTTGGTTCAGACGGCACGTTCCAGGTTCCGCTAATCAACGGTACGGCCAACCTGTCAAGTGAACGTGTCACAGGCACGTGCTTCGCCAACGGCCTATACGTTGTCGCCGTTCTCGGCCCGGACTACCTTGACTACGGCTTCACCTTCGGCACGGCCGCCGCCAACGGCAAGTTCACGGCTGATCTCTCGGACCAGCTCAACATCAGGAAGAACTTCGAGGTTCAGATAGGCTGTTACACCGCCAACGCTGATCTGGTCGTGGGGACTTTCATCACGCATTAGAGGTTCGCGAGCCTGTGGTGAGCCAGGCCATTGGGGTCTTCTCCGCCTCGGAGATGATGATCGTCGCCGCCGCGCGCGAGCTGGCCGGACAGCGGGTGTGCTTCGTCGGCGTTGGCCTGCCGAACATCGCAGTCAACCTCGCGAAGCGCACCGTGGCGCCCGATCTGGAGCTGGTGTACGAGGCCGGCGTGTTCGGTGCCCGTCCGGCTCGGCTGCCGCTGTCAATCGGCGACCCGACCATCGTCACCCACGCGACCGCGGTGACGAGCATGTTCGAGCTCTTCGGCTACTACCTCCAGGGCGGGCTGATCGATGTCGGGTTCCTGGGCGCGGCGCAGATCGATCGCCATGGCGACCTCAACTCAACGGTGATCGGGCCGTACGAGACGCCCAAGACGCGGCTGCCCGGCTCCGGGGGCGCGTGTGAGATCGCCCAGAACGCGAAGTCGATCTTCGTGATCATGCGCCAGTC
>DATBRX010000215.1:0-12028 GCA_036560085.1 Candidatus Limnocylindrales bacterium | reverse complement strand
TCAGCTCCAGCGCCGCGATGTGGGCGGCCGCGAGGTCATCGACGTGGATGTAGTCACGGACGCACGTGCCGTCTGGCGTGGGATAGTCGCTCCCGAAGATCCTGACCGTGTCGCCGCGCTCGACCGCCGCGAGGATGTTCGGGATGAGATGTGTCTCGGGCCGGTGATCCTCGCCCAGTTTGTCCGTCGCTCCGGCGGCGTTGAAATAGCGCACCGAGACGACGCGCCACTCATAGGCGGTCGCGTAGGAAGTCAGCGCATTCTCGAGGGCAAGCTTGGTCGCGCCGTAAGGGTTGACGGGCGCGAGCGTGTCCGTCTCCTCGATCGGGATCCTATCCGGCACGCCGTAGACCGCCGCGCTCGATGAGAACACAACGCGCCTGACGCCGGCCGCGAGCAGGCTGTCCAGGAACGCGATCCCGCGTGCGACGTTGTTTTCGAAATAGCGCTGCGGCTGCTGGACCGATTCACCCACGAGCGAGTAGCCGGCGCAGTGCAGGACGGCGTCGATGGAATGCTCCCGGAGTGTGGCTTCGACGAGCCCCTGATCACCGATGTAACCGCTCACGAGGACCGCACCTTCAGGCACAGCAGCACGATGGCCGAGCTCGAGCGAGTCGTAGGCGACCACCTCATGGCCGGCCTCGATGAGGCGTTGCGCGGTGGTGCTGCCGACGTAGCCCGCGCCGCCGGTTACCAGGACTCTCATCAGCCGTTGACTCTCACTCTTCAAGTATCCGCCGCCGGCGCTCATCGGCCGCGGCGTGGTCGGCCATGGATGGGTTGCGCGTCAGGAAGGCGCGCTCGGATGGCTCGAAGGGGTTCGGCAGCTCGGACGAGGTTGGTTCCGCCGGGGGTGGGTCGGTGGGGCGGTCCTGTTCTGCGAACACCTCGGCGAGGCGCGCCTCCAGCCGTTGTGCGGCGACGTTCTGCGGATCGATCGCGAGCGCCTCGCGCGCACGCTCGTACGCGACCCGCTCCTGGCCGCGCTCCAGCGCGACGCGCGCCAGGCCGACGACCGCGATCGCGTTCTGCGGATCCTGTTCGATGGCGCGCTGATAGATGCCCTCGGCCTGGTCGACCATGCCATGGACGAGCAGCCGCTCAGCCTGGAGGAGCGCTTCGATCACGAGCCGCTCCCACTATCCATTTGGGCGCGGGCCTCGGCAATCAATGCGTCGCGGTCGTTGCGCGCGGGGTCATCTAGGACCCATTGGAGCAGGTGGTCGAGCAGCTCGCCTACGACGGGACCAGGCGCCAGGTCCAGAGCGGCTGTCAGGTCGTCGCCGCGAACGTCCAGCTCGCGCAGGGTCAACGGCGCGCCTGCCGCCAGCTCGGCGGCGACACGCGAGCGCAGCTCGTCGAGGTGGCCCGCGTTCGCCGGCAGGCCGCTGCCCAGGTTGTCGGCCGCGCGCAGGTCGAGCAGCTCGTCGACGAGATTGCGCCCCACGCGGCGGATGAAGCGCCGCACGGCCGCGCCGCTCCAGCGCGGCTCGTAGCTGAACATGTGGTAGCGCACGAGATCCGCGACGGCGTCGACGTCGCGCCGTGGGAAGGCGAGGCGCCCCAGCATCTGTTCCGCCAGCCGCGCGCCCTCCGTGTCGTGGCCGATGAAGTGGCCGTCGGCCAGCGTGCCCGGCTTGCCAATGTCGTGGACCAGCGCCGCCAGACGCAGCCGGGGATTGCCCGGAGCCAGCCGCGCGGCAGCGTCGGTCGCGGCCAGGCAGTGCGCCCACAGGTCCATGCCCGGCGCCTTGTCCTGGGCGATGCCGCGCTGCGCGTCCAGCTCCGGCAGCGCGAACTTCAGCACGCCGGTATCCGCGAGGATCGCGAGGGCGCGCGAGGGCTGAGCGGCGCGCAGGATCTTGCGCAGCTCCTCGCCGATCCGTTCCGCGGACACGTACTGCATGCCGGCAGCCGTGGCACTCATCGCGGCCAGAGTGGACGGCTCGATCTCGAAGTCGAGCTGCGCCGCCAGCCGCGCGGCCCGCAGCAGCCGCAGCGCGTCCTCATCGAAGCGCACGCGCGGGTCACCAACCGCGCGCAGCAGCCCCGACTGAAGGTCGGCCAAGCCTGTCGTCGGATCGACCAACCCGTCGCGCGACCAGGCGATTGCGTTCACCGTGAAGTCACGCCGCGCCAGGTCCTCGTCGAGCGATTCGGTGAACGTCACCGAGTCAGGCCGGCGATGGTCGGCGTACTGGTGGTCGCGTCGGAAGGTCGTGACCTCCAGCTCGAGATCGGCCGACGGCACCCTGACCGTTCCGAAGCGGTTGTCGTAACCGCCGCCCGGAAAGAGCTCCAGCAGGCGTTCGGGCAGAGCGTCGGTGGCAACGTCCCAGTCGGTGACTGCCTTGCCCAGCAGGGCGTCGCGCACGCCCCCGCCCACGAGATAGGCGGCGTGGCCCGCATCCCACAGGGTCTGGAGCACCGCCATCACCGGGGCCGGTGCGTTGACCGGCTCCAACTCAGTTCGTTCCGAGGAACAGGTAGTCGCGCCAGGCCTCGTTGCGCGGGTCACTCAGGTAAGGCGTGAACAGCGTGTAGACGTCGCAGCGCGGCTCGAAGGGCGGTCGCTGCAGGCGCATCCGCGCCTCGTCGACCAGCTTGCCGCCCTTGCGGTGGTTGCAGTGCTTGCACGCGGTGACGAGGTTGTCCCACGTGTGCATCCCGCCGCGGTGGCGCGGGATCACGTGGTCCAGCGTCAGGTCGTGCGTCTGCGCGCCGCAGTATTGGCACGTGTGCTTGTCGCGCAGGAACACCTCGCGTCTCGAGAGGCGGACGCGCGGACGCGGGCGCTTGATTCGGTGCTGCAGGCGGATGACCGAGGGGGCGTGGAAGATCTGCGTCGCGGTCCGGACCTCGGTGTGGTCGTACTGGATTACTTCTGCCTTCTCGCCGAAGACGAGGCGGAATGCGCGCCTCAGGTTGCAGACGTTGAGCGGCTCGTAGTCGGCGTTGAGAAGGAGTACGACGCTGTCCATTTCTCCCTGAAGCCAGCCGGGACTCGGCCGGGCGACTCTCGGAATATAGCAAAAGTGAGCGTGGATACCGGTGGCGCACAATGGCCGAAATGGACCCCGACGCGCCAACTCCCACGTGCTCCATCCGCGACCTGGGCGAATGCCAGCCGCGCCTCCTGGTGCTGGCGCAGGTGTGGTCAGGCGCCGGGCAGGAGTCGCTGACCGGTAGCTGAGTCCCAGCCGCCGGCCTGGCCGACCTTGCTGGCGAGCGGCTTGCCGAGAGCCGTGGCGATGAAGCGCGCGGCCGCGATGACCTTGCCCAGGTCGACGCCGTGGGCGATGCCCATACCGTCCAACAGGTAGACCAGATCCTCGGTCGCGAGGTTGCCGGCGGCGCCAGGCGCGTACGGACAACCGCCGGTGCCGCCGGTCGAGGCGTCGAAACAGCTGATGCCGTCTTCCAGCCCGGCCACGACATTGGCGAGTGCCGTGCCGCGCGTGTCGTGGAAGTGGTACGCGATGCGGTCCGTCGGGATGCCTGCGGCGGCGACCGCGCCCGTGATGTCGTGGACCTGGCCGGGCACGCCCACGCCGATCGTGTCGCCGATGCAGATCTCATCGACGCCCAGCTCGTCCAGCCGCAGGGCGACCTCGACGACCTTGGCGACCTCGACGCGGCCGGTGAACGGGCAGCCGAATGCGGTCGACACGTACGCTCGGCGCCACCAGCCCATGTCCGCCGCGCGGCGCAGAACGGGCGCGAACGCAGCCAGCGATTCGTCGATCGTCATCCCGATGTTGCGCTGCGTGAAGGCGTCGCTCGCCGCGGTGAAGACCGCCAGCGCGTTGGCACCTGTGGCGACCGCCCGGTCGAGCCCGCGTTCATTCGGCACCAACACGGGGCACCGAACGCCCGCCGCATCTTGGTCAGATGCCAGCGCCAGCATCAGCTCGTCCGCGTCGGCCAGTTGGGGAATCGCGTTGGGCCGGACGAAGGACGTCGCTTCGATCTCGCGCAGGCCCGCGTCGCGCAGGAGGGAGATGTAGCGCAGCTTGTCGGCGGTCGAGATGGGCGTCGCCTCGTTCTGAAGTCCGTCGCGCGGACCGACCTCGTAGATGCGAACGTGCGATGGGTAACTCACGACACGAGTCTAGATAACGCCTCGTGGCGGTGAAAGTGCCTACATGCAGGCACATTGGTGATAGCATGCCTACATATGGCGCGGCAACTGACAGTTCGTGGAGTCCCAGATGAGGTCGCGAGCCGGCTCGAGAAGATCAGCAGGCAACGCGGTCAGAGTCTGAACGCGACGATCAACGCGCTATTGGCGCAAGCCGCTGGCGAGGATGCTCGTCGAAGGTGGCTCGAGCGTTTCGTGACGTGGACTGCCGCCGATCTCGCTGAGTTCGACGCCGCTCTGGCCGCGCAGCGGACGATCGACGATGCCCTCTGGCGCGACTGATCGTCTAGTCCTAGATACCTCCGCCTATGCGCGCCTTCGCGCAGGGCACACGCGGGTCCTGGAGATCGTGGCTGCATCGGCCGTGATCCTGCTTCCCACCATCGTCCTTGGGGAACTGGAGGCCGGTTTCGCCATGGGCAGCCGCGCAGCGGAGAATCGCAGGTACCTGGCTGAGTTTCTCGATGCCCCCTTCGTCCAGGCTCTCGATATCACCGAAGGCATTGCCCGACGTTACGGAGAGACGTTCGCGTTGCTTCGCGAATCGGGCGCGGCCATGTCGACGAATGATGTCTGGATCGCGGCCACGACCCTCGATTGCGGCGGAACCTTGGCCACCTTCGATCGCGACTTCGACCGGATCGCCGGCCTACCGCTGGTCCTCTTGACCTAGGCCAGCTCTACGAGAGTTTCGGCGCGCTGCACCTGTTGACCTGGCGCCACCAGCACACGCGCTACTGTTCCGGCCACCGGCGATGAAACGTTGTTCTCCATCTTCATCGCCTCGAGGACGACGAGCACCTGGCCGGCCTCGACCTCGTCGCCCTCCTTGACGCGCACCCCGAGCACGTTGCCCGGCATGGGCGCGACGATGAGCTCCGCTGAGGCACCATGGTGGCTCGCGAGCCGGACGGCCGCCTCGACGGTGGGCGCTGGCGCAAGTCGCGCCTCGATCGCCTGGCCGTCCAGATCGAGCATCACCGAATCGGTACCGGCCGGCGCCCACCACAGGTCCTCTGCACTCAGCGGGACATCGACCGACCTCACTTCGCCTTCGATCTGGAGGCGCAGCCGCGGTGGTGCGTTAAGGCGAAAGCCGACCTTCGACCCAGCGGCCTCGCCCAGGTGATGGGCCAGCGCGTGCACTGCCCCGGACCATGCCTCCTGGGGCAGCTCGCCGCTCGGCCGCCACTGATCGTCGATGAGCGGCGTGAAGGTCTGGCCGCGCAGCACGTCGGGCTGGACAGAAAGCCAGATTAGGAAGCCGCGGTTGTTGGTGACGCCTACGACCGATGACCGGGCAAGCGCGAGGGTCAGCCAGAAGTAGGCCAACTTGCGAGTCTCTGCCTTGACGATGATCTTGGCCAGCAGCGGGTCATAGCGCGTGCCAACGACGTCGTCCTTGCCGACTCCCGCGTCGATGCGCACGCCCTGCATGTCTGGCCACTGCACGAACAACACTTCGCCGGTGGCCGGCAGGAATTCGTGCTGCGGGTCCTCGGCGTAGAGGCGCGCCTCGACCGCGTGGCCGTCGAGCCTGATGTCGGCCTGGCTGAAGCCGAGTGGTCGGCCCTCCGCGATGCTCAGCTGGTCGGCGACGAGGTCGCGCCCAGTGACCATCTCGCTGACCGGATGCTCGACCTGCAGTCGGGCGTTGAGCTCGAGGAAGTAGAAGGCGCCATCTGGTGCGAGCAGGAACTCCGCCGTGCCAGCGCCCGTGTAGCCCGCCTCGCGCGCCAGCGTCAGCGCGGCCTCGCCCAGCTTCTTGCGCAGCCTGGCGTTCACCGCGGGTGACGGTGATTCCTCGATCACTTTCTGGTGGCGGCGCTGGAGCGAGCACTCGCGCTCACCTAGGTGAACGGCGTGGCCGTGCTCATCAGCGAGCAGCTGCACCTCCACGTGGCGCGGCCGCTCCAGGTAGCGCTCCAGGATCAGCCGCTCGTCGCCGAACGACGCCTTGGCCTCGCGCCGTGCCCGGGCCAGGGTTTCGGCCATCTCTCGGGCGGCCCGGACGACATGCATGCCCTTGCCGCCACCGCCGGCGCTGGGCTTGACCAGGATGGGAAAGCCGATGCGCTTTGCCTCGCGCGCCAGCTTCGCGTCCGATTGGTCGTCCCCGTCGTAGCCGGGCAGCGTGGGCACCTTGAGACTCGCCGCGAGCCGCCGCGCGGCGGCCTTGTCGCCAAGAGCACGCATGGCTGCGGGTGGCGGCCCGACCCAGATCATGCCGGCGGCATTGACCGCCTCGGCAAAGTCTGCGTTCTCTGCCAGGAAGCCGTAGCCGGGATGGATAGCGTCGGCGCCGGCGGCACGCGCAGCGGCTATCACCGCGGCCCCGTCCAGGTACGAGGTCGCGAGCGGCACGAGCTCGTCAACCGACCGCGTCCACCAGGCACGTGCCTGGTCTTCGACGACGAGGCCCAGCGAGCGAATACCCAGCTGCCGACACGTCCGGGCAATGCGGACGACCAGCTCGCCCCGATTGGCGACCAGCAGCCGACCGATCCTTCGGGTTGACTGCGCCGCGCCCGCCAGGCCCACTTCAGGCGGCAAGGCGCTGGCTAGAACCTTGACGTGCGACCCGACCTTGACCTGCGGCAGCTTGCCTTCGCGCAGCCAGCGCTGGACGGTCCTGGTCGAGACTCCCAGCCTGCGCGCCGCTTCGCCTGGACCAACCGCGTCCCTCACGCGCGTCAGGATGTCACGTTTGTCGCGCTGTGTGGCGATCAGCGAGTCGCGCGAACTTCCACCCAGACCGAAAACGCGCTGACGTTGCCTGCCGCGTCGACGGCCTTGACCCTGTAGCGGTACCAACCCACGGACGCCGGCCGGTCGACGTAGCCGGCGGTCGTGACCGTGGCGATGCGGCGGCTGCCCCGGAAGACCCGATACCGGATCGTGCCCGGGCGATCATCGCTGCTCGCGCTCCAGGTCAGGCTCACTCGCCTGCTGCCCAGCGCCACGCCTTGCAGGTTCTGCGGCACGGTGGGTGGGGCGACGTCAGCCGAGCTGAGGCGCACGATCGCGGTCGCCGCGGTGCTCGTGTTGCCCGCCGCGTCGATCGCGACGAGGCCATAGGTGTGCTGCCGATCGCTCGCAAGCCCGGTATCGGTAAAACCGCGCGCGGACGCGTCGAGCTGCACTAACGGCAGTCCGTCACGCGTCAGCTGATAGGCGTTGACGGCCACGTTGTCCGTGGCACCGGTCCAGCTCAACGCGACCGATGTGGCTCCGCTGGCGCGGGCGCCGAAGGTGCCGACAGGCGATGGCGCAGTCACATCGGGCAGCGTCAGATCTGCGCTTACCGGCTGCCCCAGGTTGCCCGCCGCATCGACGGCCTTGAGCTCGAAGTGGTGGGCGACTCCATCGGACATGGCGAGGGCTACGAGTTCGATCGCGCTCGTGGTCGTGGTGGCCACGCCATCGACCGAGATCGCGTAGTGGTCAACGCCTACGTTGTCAGTTGCCGCTGCCCAGTGGAGATCAACCGCGCGCGGCCCACTCTGGGTAACGATCAGAGCGCCCGGCGGCGACGGTGCTGTGCTGTCGGGTAGATAGATGGTGCCGCTCAGCGCCGGAGAGCTCGGGTTGCCGGCCGCGTCCAGCGCGACGACCTGGTAGCCGTAGTCCATGGCCTGTGCCAGGCCGGCATCGACATGTGTCGTCCCGGTGACTGTTGTCAGTGGCGTGCCACCCCGGGTCAGCGCGTAACCCACGATGCCGACGTTGTCCGTGGCGGCCGGCCACGACAGGTTAATCGCGCCGCCCACCTCCACACTCAGCTGCAGGTCACCGTTCAGCACCGGGGCAGTGACATCGGTCAGGCTGATCCCGGCTGTCGCGGCCGGCCCAACGTTGCCTGCCGCGTCGAGCGCTCGGACCTGGTAGGAAAGGCCGTAACCGTCCGGGGCCAGATCATCGGTGAAGCTCGTGCCCGTCACCGTCGCCAGGGATTGCCCGCCGCGGCTGAGCGCGTATCCCGTAACGCCGACGTTGTCCGACGCTGCGGCCCACGCCAGGACCACGGAGTGCGGACCAACGGCCGTAGCGGACAGCGAGCTGACGCCGCCCGGCCGCGTCGTGTCGGGCACGAACACGATGGCGCCGCTCACCTGCGGACCCACGTTACCGGCGCCGTCGACGGCGCTGACCGAGTACGCGTGGCTGGCTGCCTGTGGCGGCGCGGCATCGGTGTACGTCGTGCCATACGCGCTGCCCAACGGAGTTCCGTCGCGGCTGACCCGGTACGTCGACACGAACAGGTCGTCGGTCGCGGCACTCCAGCTGAGCGCGACTGCGCCGGTCGCGCCGACCGTCGTCTGCAGATTGGTGGGCGCAGTCGGCAGCGTCAAATCTGGACCGACCTGGACAAGGACCGTCGCGCCAGATGGCGAGAGCGCCTGCGTGACGATGAAGATGTTGCTGCCCTTGTCCGCGAAGCCGCGGCCGACCGCCAGGGCGGAGTCGGAGTAGGTCGCGGTCTGGGGATTGGTGTCGATCAACTTGGAGAAGCTCTGATTGCCGACCCCTGCCGCGAGGCGGATGGACACACCGTTGACCACCGCCGCAGTGCTCGAGAAGTTGTCGTACCGCCCATAGGGCTGGCGGTACTCGAGGTAGAAGTAGTTGCCCGACGGTCGCGCGACACGCAGGACGCGCGGCACTCCGCCGGCCGCTTCCGCGGGCGCGACGTTGTAAACGCCCGTTGCGGTGACGGTCTGAACGTCGGCCGTGGTCAGCGCGCCCATCTGCCAGCGATGCCACGTGTTGAAGTGGCGCTGGCCGTCGTGGCCCATCGTGTCGTACGGATCGCCGTACTCGTCGAGCGTGCAGTTGTCGGAGAACGCGACCCGCACCCCCCTCTCGTTGCACGAGATGGTCGACGCATGGTTCATGCCGAAGTTGTGGCCCAGCTCATGAGTGGGCGTGAACAGCCAGGTCGCACCGGTCCAGCCAGCCGAGCCGTTGATGTAGCTGTTCCGACCCGGCAGCTGCGCCATGCCGATCCACCAGCAAGCCGGTTGCTTTGGAAAGACCACTACCACGTTGCTGTAGGCCGCGAGATCGACACCCGACGCGGTCGCGGCGGCCCGGGCTGCGTCGCCCCAGTCGGTGTGGTTGCAGGCGCTTGTGTCAGCGGGGACCGTGAACCAGCCGAACACGTCGCCGCTGACGGACATCTGGCCGTTCGAGACTTCGCTGTAGTAGTCGGCGACCGATCGGGTGTTGGTGAAGTACACGCCGCGCAGGAAATCGGCCGTCCATGGTTGCGGCGGCGGTGTTGGGCTCGGCGAAGGCGTCGGCGATGGCGATTCAGTCGGCGGTGGCGTGGGCAACGGCGTATCCGATGGCGCGGGCGATTCACTTGGCGCTGGCGTTTCGGAGGGTGCAGGCGTTTGGTCCGGCGGGATCGAATCTGTCGGCTGCGGGGTGTCCGTGGGGGCAGGGGTTGGCGGCGGCGAATCGGTCGGAACCGGGGTGGGCGACGGCGTTGGGTCGACGAAGTTGACCATCAGCACCGCCACGCGCTTGTCCATTGTGGCCGTGGCGCTGGTCTGCGCGGCTGCAGCGGTGTCTGGCCCAACCGGGCTGATGCCGTCGCGCTCGACGAAGATGGTGTCGCCCATCCGCCGACCATGGACGCTGACGCGCGTTCCCGGGGTCAGCTCGTCAATCGATGCGTTCTGCAGCTCCAGCCGATCTAGCCCGACCTCCAGGACGGGCACCTCGCGCGAGATCCCGGCGGTGAAGTCGTCGAAATGGTCGATCCCGACAATACCGGTGAGCGTTTGATCGGCGCTCGCAACCAGGCCGAGTGGCCAGACAACGAGCAGCGCAGCGGCGGCAGCAAGTGAGCGCGGCAGCCAGCCGCGAACTAGGCGGAGTTGTGACGCCATTCCCCGACGCTTCCCCCTGAAGCTGGCCCGGTTACGGCCCCGAGCCTGAGCTCAGGCTAGACCCCCAGCCATCCTCCGGCTGCGTGATCTCGCGCGTCCGTGACCCGAAGTGTTCAGACGGAGCAGGAAACCGCCGAATCAGGTGCCGCTGTTGCCCTCGCGCCAGCCCGGTTCGCGCTTCTCGAGGAAGGCCTTGAGGCCCTCCTGGCCCTCCGCGCTGGTTCGTTGTCCGGCAATTCGGCGCGCGGTGTGCCAGCGCGTCGACTCGTGGGGCAGACCGCGCACCTCGCGGATCACCGCCTTCGCGGCGCGCGCCGCGGTCGGCCCCGCGGCCAGAAGGTCGGCGACCGCAGATTCGACCGCCGCGTCCAATGCGTCCGCGCCTTCGACAACCTCGTGGACCAGGCCAATGCGCAGCGCCCGGCCCGCGTCAAAGCGACGGCCGCCGGGGAAGAGCGCCCGGGCGTGCGTCTCGCCGATCTTGGCGATGACGAAGGGTGCGATGACCGCGGGTAGGATGCCCAGGCGGGTCTCCGTGAAGCCGAACTTCGCGCCGGCTTCCGCGATGACGAGGTCGGACACCGCGCACAGGCCCATCCCGCCGCCCAGCGCCGCGCCCTGGACGCGCGCCACGACCGGCGCCGGGCAGCGATCGATCGCGTCGAACATCTCGGCCATGACCATCGCGTCCTGCTCGTTCTGCTCCTTGCTCAGGCTCAGCGACGCACGCATCCACGTCACGTCCGCGCCGGCGCAGAACGACGGACCTTCACCTGCGAGGACGACGCCGCGCAGCTGGTCCGGCGGCTCGTCGGAGAGACGCCGGAAAGTGGCCCGCAGCTCGCCGATCAGGTCGGCGTTGAACGCGTTGTGGACCTCCGGCCGCGTCAGCGTGACCCGCGCGATGACTGCCCCCGGCCCCGTGCGATCCAGGCGCAGCTGGTCGCTCATGCGCGCATTCCGCGCGGCACGTATTCGTAGTTGTTCTGGCGGCCCAAACGGCGCATGCCCATGCGCTTCAGGTTCCGCACTGACACTCCGCCCGGTTCCGCGTCCGCGCCGACGAGGTCGCAGCCAGCGTCAATCGCCGCGCGAATGCGGTGCGCGATCAACGCCTGCTGGATGCCGCGGCCGCGCTCTGCGGGTGCGGTCAATGCGCCGCGTAGCCAGCCGGTGCCGGCACTCACGTGGAGCGACGCATTGCCCACCGCGACGCCGTCTATCTCAGCCACGAACAGCTGACGCGCGTGGGTCTTGGCGAGATGTTCGTATACCTGCGCCCAGGGGTTCGGCGCGCCATCGGTGACCCCGCCGCCTGCGCGCTCGCCTGATCGGACCGCGTTGTAGGCATTGACTTCGCCCGGTTCGATGCGCCGGATGGTCACGCCTTCCGGCATCGGGGCGGCAAGCGCGGCAACAACCGCGGAATCCGTTACGGCAGCGCCGACTACATCGCCCTCCAGAAACGGCTTGGCTGCGGGCCAGGGCGCCTGGCCGCACCACAGGTAGCCGGTCGTGTTGTGCGCGTCAAAGAAGTCGGTCGCCATCGACAGCATGTTGGGCAAGCGAACGAGGCCCAGGCCCGAGTTGAAGGCCGGACCGGGCAGGTCGGTCGATGACGCCAGGGCAATCTCGCCATCCTCGAGGATGTCGACCGCGAAACCTGACGCTGCGGCAGCGCGCCAGGCAGCAACAGCGGACTTCGTCTCCGCCCGGTGGAGACGGCGCAGCATCTCCTCGATTGCCGCCTGAGGGTTGACGTCGGGCAGCAGCGTTATCGGGTCGCCCGCCTTGACCTCACCTTCTTGGATCACACGGGCGTACATCCGACTGTCAGACGGGTGCAGCTCGATGCGGATGCGGTTGAAGTTGCCGTCGCTGAAGTTGGCCACCTGTGTCTTGCAGGGCGTTGTCGAGGACGAGACCTCCAGCTCGAGCTGCTCGCCAATGCGCGCCCTCGTGCCCACCGGCAGCAGCGACCATTCGA
>DATBRX010000214.1:0-4278 GCA_036560085.1 Candidatus Limnocylindrales bacterium | reverse complement strand
TGAAGGCCCCGAACTTGCGCATGCGGGTGCCCATGCCGTAGTAGCCGCCCTGCTTCTCGGGGTGGAAGGTGAAGGTGGTCATCGTGGCCAGCGAGGCGTCAGAGAGGACATCACCGCCGTATAGCGCCCGTCCCCAGCGAGCGATGTCGCCGGCACTCGCGACGATGCCGCCGGCGGCCCAGATAACCGTGCCCTCCGACTCCGTCGGGCGGTACGAGCTGCCGTCGTTGATCGGGACGTTGCCGGTCTTGGTCTTCCTGTAACCCAGCGCCGAGGTGGCGGGCGGTGGGCCGTCGCCCTGGAAGTAGGTGTCGCTCATGCCAAGTGGGGTGAAGAAGCGCTCGCGCCAGACGGTGCCGAGCGGCTGGCCGGTTTCCGCCTCGATGACCAGCCCGAGCAGGATGAACCCGGTGTTGCTGTAGTGGTAGCACGTGCCCGGTTCGCAGTAGGGCGCGCCGCCCAGCCTGTCGAGCACCATCTGCGGCGTCCAGGTGCGATGCGGACGGTCTACGACCAGTGGCATGTAGTCAGGCGACTCATAAAGGTTGAACACGCCACTGGTATGGCCGAGGAGCATGCGCAGCGTGATCTGGTCAGCCAGGGGATAGTCGGGCAGCCAGCTGGATAGCGGGTCGTCGAGCGCCAGAGCGCCCTCGTCGACGAGCTGCAGGATGGTCGCTGCCACGAAGGTCTTGCTGACCGAGCCGACCACGAACGGGGTGGATGTCGTCGCCGCCCGGGCGGGCAAGACCTCGGCCATCCCGAGCGCGGTCGTCCAGGTTGAGCCGTCGGGGAAGGTGATCGCAGCGGAAATGCCGGGGATGTCGAGCGTTGTGCGCTGCTGATCGAGCACCTGGCGGAGCTGCGCGTCGAGCCGGGTGGCCAGAGTGCCTGGCGGCGTGGCGGTCGGGGTCGGGGTCGGGATCGCCGGTGGAGTTGCGCTGGCACCAGGGCTGGCGGTCGGCGTGGCACCGGGCGTGGTGATCGGGGTTGCGAGCGGGCTCGCGGTAGCTGATGCGCTGAGGCTGGGCGCGAAAGTCGGGGTGGGTGAGCCGGTCGCGCTGGGTGTCGGCGCGCTCGTGCATGCGGCCAGCAGCAAGGCCAGCGCGAACGAGATTGAGCGCAGCAACGAGGACAAGCTCATCGACTCCAGCGGGCTGCGCGGCGACGGGCCGCACCGTTGGCCGGCCGGAAGCGCAGGGGCATCAAGGTACACTGGATGCTCGATGTCGATCGAGCCCCTGAGCCGCCCGCAGGAGCGCGCCGCAGGCGGGGGGCCGCGTCAGCGCATCACCGGCGCCCTGTCGTTCGGCTTCAGCCGCCGCGCGCTCAACGCCTCGGAGCGCAAGCTCGAAGAGGAGCTGGCCGCCCACTATCCCGCCGCGGACCTGGAGCGCGTGAGGGCCGCCTGGCAATTCGCCACGGAAGCGCACGGCGCCCAGAAACGGGCCAGCGGCGAGCCGTACGTCAGCCATCCGCTGGCGGTGGCGCGCACCCTGTCCGAGCTGGGCCTTGATCCGGACGCGATCGTCGCGGCGCTACTGCACGACATTCCAGAGGACACCGACTTCGGCCTGGCGGACATCGAGGAGCGCTTCGGCGCGCGCGTCGCGCAGCTCGTCGACGGCGTCACCAAGCTGGGCAAGCTCGGCTCGTCGAGAACGACCGAGGAGCAGCAGGCCGAGAACATCCGCAAGATGCTCCTCGCGATGGCGGAGGACATCCGCGTCGTCCTCATCAAGCTCGCCGACCGGCTCCACAACATGCGCACGATCGCCGCGCTGCCGGCTGACAAGCAGCAGCGCATCGCCCGCCAGACCGCGGAGATCTACGCCCCGCTGGCCGAGCGCCTGGGCATCTGGCAGATCAAGTGGGAGCTCGAGGATCTCTCGTTCAAGGTGCTCGAACCCGAGGAGTATCGGCGCCTCGCCGATCAGCTCGAGACGCGGCGCAAGGAACGCGAGGCCTACGTAAAGCGCGCGATCGTGGTGCTGCGCGAGGCCCTGACCAAGGCCGGCGTCATTGGCGAGCTCAGCGGCCGGCCAAAGCACATCAGCAGCATCTGGAAAAAGATGCAGCGCAAGGGCGCGTCGCTGTCCGAGATCTACGACGTCCACGCGATCCGCGTGCTCGTCGACGAGATTCCCGATTGCTACGCCGCGCTCGGCGTTGTGCATTCGCTGTGGCGGCCGATTCCCAACCAGTTCGACGACTACATCGCGGTGCCCAAGGCGAACGGCTACCAATCGCTCCACACCGCGGTGATCGCGATCGATGGCAAGCCGCTCGAGGTCCAGATCCGCACCCACGCCATGCACCAGGTGAGCGAGATGGGCATCGCTGCCCACTGGCGCTACAAGGAAGGCGGCAAGGCCGACCGCGGCTACGACGAGAAGCTCGCCTGGGTGCGCCAGCTCATGGACTGGCAGCGCGACGTGTCCGACGCGACCGAGTTCGTCGAAGGTCTCAAGGTCGACCTGTTCCGGGACCAGGTGTTCGTCTTCACGCCGCGCGGCGATGTCAAGGATCTCCCCGCAGGTTCCACTCCGCTCGACTTCGCGTATCGCATCCATACCGATGTCGGCCACTCGACGATCGGCGCCAAGGTCAACAACCGCCTCGTGCCGCTCGACTACAAGCTCAACAACGGCGACATCGTCGAGATCGTGACGACCAAGGCGGCGCGCGGCCCGTCGCGGGACTGGATGGACAAGGTCGTCACCGGCCACGCCAAGGACAAGATCCGCCAGTGGTTCAAGCGCCAGGAGCGCGAGGTCAACATCGTCCACGGCCGCGAGGCAATGGAGCGCGAGCTGCGCCGCCTCGCCCGCTCGTCACTCGAGAAGATCGGGCCTGAGCGCATCGAGGCGATGGTCGACGCCTACAAGCTGGCCAGCGTCGACGACTTCTTCGCGGCCATCGGCTACGGCGCGATCTCGGCACAGCAGGTCGTGGCCCGGCTCGATGTCGTCACCACGGAGGGCGCGACCGAGCAGGTGTTGCCGCAGGTCGCGCCGCCGTCAGCCGCGCGGACAGACGGTGTGCGCGTCAAGGGCGTGGGCGATCTCATGATCCGCTTCGCCAACTGCTGCCACCCCATCCCGGGCGACGCGATCATGGGCTACATCACGCGCGGCCGGGGGGTGACCGTGCACCAGGTGACCTGCCCTACGGTGGTCAACGAACGCGAGCTCGGCCGGCTGATCGACGTCGAGTGGGAGGGTGGCGCCCAGCAGACCTATCCCATCGCGATCCGCGTCGATGCGTACGACCGCCAGGGTTTGCTCAACGAGATCACGAACGTCGTGGCCGAGCACAAGGTCAACATCATCGCCGCGAACGTGAAGGTCAACCCCGATCACACCGCGACCATCCAGGCGACGCTCCAGGTCGCGTCGGTCGATCAGCTGGCCCGTGTCCTATCGCGCATCGAGCAGCTCAAGGATGTTCATGCCGTTCAGCGCGAGCTCAGCTAGGCGCGGAATCGACAGAACAAAATCACGACGCGCGGGACGAATGCTCGCGGACCGCGTCCGCGGCGGCGCGCGCCTCCACCTCGAAGCGGTTGTCGCGGTAACGGTCGCCGCCGCCCCTGGCCGCGCGGCGCGACTCGGCGACGTAGCGCGGGATGTAGCGCCAGCCGTTGGCCTTCCACTGGCGAACGTGCGCCAGCTCGTGGGCCAGCTCAACCTCATCGAGCGGGCGCCAGGCGATGATCCAGCGCCAGATCGTGATTGCGAGCCAGCCCGGCATGATCAGCCGGCCACCGACGCGGCGCAGGAAGGGCAGCACGATGACGCGCTGGGCAGGCGGGGAATCGGCTGCAGCGGCAGCGTCGGCGGCCCTCGAAGCGTCCCTCACGCTCGCTAACCTAGCGCCATGCCCAAGTTCCAGGCGCCGCGCGGCACGCGTGACCTGCTGCCGGCCGACATGTCGGTCTGGCGCCAGCTCGAGGAGGGCGCGCGCCGCCTCGCCGCGTCGTACGGCTATCAGCCCATCGAGACGCCCATGTTCGAGGACAGCGCGGTCTTCGAGCGCGGGATCGGCGAGGTGACCGACGTCGTCGAGAAGGAGCTCTTCCGCGTCCGCACGCCGGGCGGCGACAAGGATCCATGGGCGCTCCGGCCAGAGCCGACTGCCGGCATCTGCCGCGCCTACGTCGAACACGGCATGCACACGCTCCCACAACCGGTGAAGCTGACCATGTTCGGGCCGATGTTCCGCTACGACCGCCCGCAGGCCGGCCGTTACCGCCAGTTCTACCAGTGGGATGTCGAG
>DATBRX010000213.1:0-10852 GCA_036560085.1 Candidatus Limnocylindrales bacterium | reverse complement strand
ACCGCGGTGCCGGTGGCCGGGCCGGTCGAGCCGGTCGCTGTGCCGCCGCCATGGCTGGTGCTCGAGTCGCCGAGGTTGCCCTCAGTGTCCAGCACGTAGCCGATGCCCTGGAACGTCTTGATGGGGCCGGCCTCGCCGGGCGCCGCGCCAAGCTTGCGACGCACGCGCGAGATCCAGACGCGCAGGTACTGAAGGTCGTCGCGATACTCGGGTCCCCAGACCTTGGTCAGGAGCTCGGTGTGAAGCACGACCTTGCCGGCATGCGCGGCGAGATGCTGCAGCAGCAGCCACTCCGTGCGGCTGAGCGACACGAGCTCGCCACCCTTGCGCAGCAGCCGACGCTCGAGGTCGATCTCGATGTCGTCGAACGCGACGATGCCGGCGCCGGGCGAGACACCGCTTGCGCGGCGCAGCACGGCGCGAACGCGCGCGGCCAGCTCGTCGGGGTGGAAGGGCTTGGCGACGTAGTCGTCGGCGCCCAGGTCAAGGCCCTTGGCCTTGTCACTGGTCGAGCCCTTGGCCGTGAGCAGGATGACCGGCACCGGTCGCCACTCGCGCAGCTGGCGCATGACTTCAATGCCATCCAGATCGGGCATCACGATGTCGAGCAGGACGATGTCAGGCCGGACTTCCTCGGCCTTCTTGAGCGCCTCTTCACCGCCGCCGGCGGTGACGACGCGGAAACCTTCATCGTGCAGGGTCAGAGCGACGAGCTTGGTGATACGCGGCTCGTCGTCGGCCACAAGGACCAGTGGTTGGCTATTCAAGAGTGAGCCCTCCTATTGCGGCTCCGACACTAGATCCCTGCGGCGCGTGCAACGCTACAGGCGTGCGGCCATGACATTACAAATTGCAATCAGTATTGCAACTGGCGGGATTGAGAAAATGGCCGCGCACGGCCAATCTTGAACGCAGATGAGAGCCGAAGCGTTCCGGTGGTTCGTGCGCGGCGTTGGCCTGGCCTTTGGCGCGGCCGTGGCGGTGGGCGTGATCTACGGCCTGCTGCTGAGCGCGCGGGTAGCCGTGCTCGTATTCATCGCGCTGCTCCTGGCATCCGGGCTCGAACCGCTCATCGACCGGTTGCGGGCGCGCGGCGGCCTCGGCCGTGGGGCGACGCTCTTGCTGGTATACGCCGGGTTCTTCGGGCTCGTGGGGGTGGTCGCACTGCTCGTCATCCCCGGTGCCATCAGCCAATTCGGCGAGCTGGGCGCGCGAATCACGCCGCTGCTCACGAGCGTGCGCGAATGGGCGCGGTCGGTCGAGCCACGTGCGCTCTCGGTCAGCCTCGTTGGCCTGGTCGACACGGTTCAGGGGGTTCTCGTGCCAGCGGTGCCGAGCGCGCCGGAGCCGGACCAGCTCATCGCCCTGGGTCTGACGTTTGCCGAGATCGTGATCAGCGCGATCGCGGTGCTGACAATGGTCTACTTCTGGCTGACCGAGCGCGCCCGGCTACAGCGCTTCTTCCTCGCGCTGCTGCCCGCCGACAGGCGCGGCGGCGCCCGCGAGGCCTGGAACGAAATGGAGCTCCGACTGGGCGGATGGGTGCGCGCGCAGCTCATCCTGATGGGCAGCGTGGGGGTGGCGACGACGATCGCTTACTTCCTGATCGGGCTCGAGGGGGCGCTGCTGCTCGGGCTCATCGCCGCGCTCGCCGAAGCAATACCACTCGTCGGGCCGGCGCTGGGCGCCATACCGGCCCTGATCGTCGCCGCGATGGACGGGCGGATCGAAGTGGTGATCCTCGTCGCCGTCGTCTACGTCGTCATTCAGATTGTCGAGGGCAACATCCTCGTGCCGTTCGTGATGCACAACACGATCGGCGTTCCGCCGTTCCTGGTCGTGATCAGCATCCTTGCCGGCGCGGCCATCGCGGGCATACCCGGGGCGTTGCTGTCCGTGCCGCTCGCTGCCGCACTGCTCGTTGTCGTAGAGCGTCTCCAGGCGCGATCGGAGACCGTCCCGCTGTCGCCCGCCCAGCCGGCAACGGGCGAACCTGTCGAAATCTGAGTTGAAAGGCACCTGACAGGCACCGACGCACGGCACTTGAGCCTGCGCGCAACTGGCTGACCACCACGCTGACGCAATGGACGAAGAACGCAAGCTTCCAGGCGAGCCGGGCGAGGGTGCGCATCAACCCGGCCCAACCGACGATCCTGACGCGGGGGACCTGCGCCGGCTGGGGGAAGAAGGCGGCCCGGTGGGTCTCCGAGTGGGGCGCAACCCCGCCAACCTGGGCGACGAGGTGCCCGAGGCAGGCGACGTGACCCTGCCCGAGACGGTCCCGGCGACCGGTGAGATGTGAGCATGCGCAATCGGATCGTCGGCTACGGGCCAATGACTCCGCGGGTCATGGCGTTTGGCGCTGGCGGGGTCGATCGCAATCAGGGCTCCTATGGCAGTCCGGGCGGCAGCGATACGCGCGGGGCACGGACGATGATCGAGCCGCTCATGCGGTTTTCTCTGGAAGTCGAGGCTGACTCCCTCAGACTCGAACCCGAGTACCGCGAGGGCGATCGCAACTCGCGCACGCTGGCCAAGGAGACCGATCTGCGCGTAATGCTCACCGTGCTGCGCGAGGGCGCCGCGCTCGATGAGCAGGACGGCGACGCGCGCACGACGGTGCAGGTCATCGACGGCACAGCGACACTCGAGATCGCCAACGCCGAGGCACACCTGGAACCGGCCGAGGTAGCGGTCATCGATCGCGGCCAGCCGTGGATCATCCGCGCCGAGAGTGACTGTGCGCTGCTGCTGACGATCGCCTGGCCACCAGAGAAGGCGGGCGTCTGATCCGCGGCGAGTGACGCCGTAACCTGAGCGGCGCGATGTCGCTCGACACCTACAAGAAGAAGCGCGACTTCAGGAAGACCCCGGAACCGGCCGGTGAGGTCGGCGCACCGCCGCGCGGGTCGCGGCGCTACGTGGTCCAGCGCCACCGCGCCACCCGCCTGCATTACGACTTCCGGCTCGAGATCGACGGCGTGCTGATGTCGTGGGCCGTGCCGCGTGGCCCGTCGCTCAACCCGGCGGATCGGCGCATGGCGGTCCACGTCGAGGATCACCCGCTCGACTACTTCGATTTCGAGGGCGTGATCCCCAAGGGTGAGTACGGCGGCGGCGACGTGATCATCTGGGACTGGGGCACGTTCGAGGCTGAGGAGACCGACGATCCTGGCCAGGCGGTCAAGTCGGGTGAGCTCAAGTTCGCCCTCGATGGCGAGAAGCTCCACGGCCGCTTCACCCTGGTCAAGACGCGCGGTTCGAAGTCAGGTGAGAACGATTGGCTGCTGATCCACAAGAAGGACGAGTTCGCCGATCCTGAGTGGGACGTCGATGCGCTGCCGCGCTCCGTCAAGACGGGGCGGACCAATGACGAGGTCAAGGCGGGCCGCGACGCGATCTGGGATTCGGGCGCGCCGGCAGCTGAGGCGGCCATCGTTCTGGCCGGTGCGCGCGCGGCCAGGCTGCCCGCGTTCATCGAGCCCATGGCAGCGACGCTGGCCGGCGGTCCGTTCGACGATCCCGATTGGATCTTCGAGCTGAAGCTCGACGGCTACCGGATCGAGGCGGTCGTCGACAACGGCAAGGTCAAGCTGTGGACGCGCAACCAGCAGGACGGCGCGCGCTACTTCCCCGACCTCGCAGGCGCCAAGCCGACCTGGATCAAAGCCGAGCAGGCCATCGTCGACGGCGAGGTCGTGGCGCTCGATCGAACCGGCCGGCCGACATTCTCGCTGCTCCAGGACAGGGCGGGCATGGGCCGCTTCGGCCCGCGACCGGTGCCCGTAGCCAAGGAGTCGCGGCGGGGCAAGAAGGCGGTCGCGGAGGAACCGGACGACGGCTTCGTCGCCCCGGTCGTCTACTACGTGTTCGACATCCTCTACCACGATGGCCGCCTGCTGACCGAAGTGCCACTGGAGCAGCGCAAGCGGCTCCTGCGCTCACTGCTGCGCGAGCACGACTCGGTTCGCTACGCCGCGCACTTCGACGAGGGCAAGCAGTTCTACGAAGTAGTGCGCCAGCAGGGCCTGGAAGGCCTCATCGCCAAGTTGCGCACGAGCCGCTACGAGGCGGGCCGGCGCAGCAAGGCGTGGCTCAAGATCAAGATCCGGCGCGAGCAGGAGGTAGTGGTCATCGGCTATGAGCTGGGCAAGGGCGCTCGAGCAGATCTCGGCTCGCTCATCCTCGCCGTGCGCGACGGCAACGAGTGGAGTTATGTGGGCGAGGTCGGCAGCGGTCTCGACAACAGGACCATCCGCCAGCTCAAGAAGGAGCTCGACGACCACGCCATCGATTCGCCAGTCGCCCCGAACGCGCCGCGCATCCGCGGGGCGCGCTGGTCCGAGCCGCGCCTGGTCGTCCGGGTGGAGTTCAGCGAGTGGACGGACGACGGGCTGTTGCGCCAGTCGGCCTACAAGGGCATCGAGATCGGCAAGGACCCCAAGTCCGTCCGGCGCGAGGTGGGCATAGCGACTGGCCCGGCCGTGAAGGCGGCGGAGAGGGAGGCTGAAAAGGGCGCGGCGGCTCCGCCGAAGCGGGCCGCGCCGAAACCTGCCGAGCTTAAAGTGGCACCGACACCGGCCGCGCCCAAGCCGAAGGCGCGGGCGAAGAAGTCGGCCGCGGCTCGACCTCCACAGAGCGCGACCAAACAGGAGCTGGCTGCCCTCGACGCCATGACCCGCGACGGCCTGTGGGAGATCGGCGGTGAATCGGTAAGCCTGACCAACCTCGACAAGGTGCTCTTTCCGGAGCCCGGTTTCACCAAGCGCGACCTGATCCGCTACTACGTCAGCGTCGCGCCGGTGCTAATGCCGCACCTGGCCGGCCGAGCACTCAACCTCTCGCGTTGGCCCGACGGCGTGACCGGCCACTCGTTCTGGCAGAAACAGATCCCTGACTGGGCGCCCGACTGGATCGCGCGCTGGGATTACCCGGAGGCCGGCTCGAGCGAGAGCCACACCTACCTTGTCGCGGACCGCGTCGCGACGATGGCCTGGCTGGCCAATCACGCGACGATCGATCTTCATCCCTGGACGTCCAGGACCGATTCGTATCGCAGCCCAACGTTCGCGTTGATCGATATCGACCCCGGCGAGAAGACCACCTTCGCCGACATCCTGACCCTGGCCCGGCTGTATCGCGCGGCGCTCGACCACCTCGGGGTGCTCGGGCTGCCCAAGACGACCGGCAAGCGCGGCATCCAGATCTGGGT
The DNA here is from genome assembly GCA_036560085.1 of Candidatus Limnocylindrales bacterium. Classification (GTDB taxonomy): domain Bacteria; phylum Chloroflexota; class Limnocylindria; order Limnocylindrales; family CSP1-4; genus JALYGJ01. The sequence continues at coordinate 5,640 of DATBRX010000213.1, read as the reverse complement.
GCCGGTGCGGCCCGGCTACACGTATCGCGAGACGAGCGGCTGGGTGGAGGCGCTGTCGCGCGCCATAGGCGCAGCCGCCCCGAGCCTCGTGAGCTGGGAGTGGGCCAAGCGTTCGCGGCGCGGCCTGGCGCGGCTGGACTTCACCCAGAACGCCGTCAACAAGACGCTCGTCGCGCCCTACGCCGTGCGCCCGGTCGCCAACGCGGCCGTTTCGACGCCCATTACCTGGGACGAGCTCGACGACCCTGGGCTGCGGCCCGATAGGTGGAACATCAAGACGGTCCTCGAGCGGATCAAGAAGCGCGGCGATCTCTTCGCGCCGGCGCTCAGCCTGGAACAGGAGCTGCCCGAACTGGGCTGATCCGGCCGGCGCCGGCCGGGCTCACCGGGCAAACTGTTATGCCGCGTACATCGCCCCGGCGCCAAGGCGCGGATATTCTCGGCTGTCGTATGGCGAGGGGATCACGTTTGGCTGCGCACAAGGATCCAGGGAGAGTGCGCGCGAAGGCGCCGGCCCTGGCGAGCCACGACGAGGGCCTGCCCCGGTCCACGACAGAGCAACTGGTCGCCCAGCAGGCGACCTTGGCGCACATTGGCCAGATAGCCCTGTCAAATCGCTCGCTGGCCGATCTCTTCAAGGACTCCTGCGCCCTGGTCGGTCAGGTGCTCGACACGGAGCTGGTGGCCCTGCTGGAACTGTCGGCAGATGGCGACACACTGCATCTCATCGAAGGCGTTGGCTGGAAGCCGGGCGTCGTGGGCGAGCTCAACGTGTACTCGATCGAGCACACGCAGTCGGGCTACACGATCGCGACTGGTGGGCCGGTGATCGTGCCCGACCTCGCGACCGAGGAGCGGTTCAAGGTTTGGCCGGCGGTCGCCGCGCACGGTGCCAAGGCCGGCATGAGCGTGCGCATCGGCGGTGCCGATAAGCCGTTCGGCGCGCTGTCCGCGTACACCACGCGCGCCGGGCGATTCACGCGCGACGAGGCGAACTTCCTGCAGTCCGTGGCCAACGTGATCGCGGCCGCGGTTGAGCGCCAGCGCATCGAGGAGGAGCTGCGCGCGTCGCGCGACCAGCTCGCGGCAATCGTGAGCAACATCGACGAGGGCATCACGGTCCTCACGCCGACCGGCCTGCTCTTTGCCAACGACGCGGCGGCACAGCTGTCGGGCTTCGAGACGGGGGCGGAGATGGCCGCCACGCCCCCGCGCGACATAGTGAGCAGGTTCGAGATGTTCCGCGAGGACGGCACGGCGCTGCCCGCGTCGGAACTGCCCAGCCGGCGCGCGATGGCGGGCGAGGAGGCGCCGGAGGCGATCGTGGGGTTCAGGATCAAGGCGACTGGCGAGGAACGCTGGTCGGCGGTGCGCGCCACCGCGGTGCGCGACCCCTCCGGGGGGCGGACGCACGTCGTGAGCACGTTCCGCGACATCACGTCTGAGCGCTGGGCGAGCCACGCGCGCGAATTCATGGTTGACGCCACGGCCGCGATGTCGGGCACACTCGACATAGTGGAGGCCGCGCGCCGGCTGGCCGAGCTGGCCGTGCCGCGGCTGGCCGACTACTGCAGCGTGGACCTGCTCGAAGCCGATGGCAGCGTCTCGTCCGTGGCCCTCGCGCACGCGGACCCGGCCCGAATGCCGCTGGTGGAAGAGGCGCGATCGTTGCAGCATGTCGCGACCGACGCCCCCAGCGGACCGGGCAAGGTCATCCGCGAAGGCACGCCCGAACTGGTCCAGCTCTCCCTGGAGATGCTCGAGACTGCGGGCGCGACCGAGCAAGCGATACGGCTGTTCAAGGGCCTGGAGCTGCGTTCATACCTATGCGTGCCGCTGATGGGCCGGCACGGGCCGATCGGGGCGCTGACGCTCGTGATGGCCCAGTCGGGGCGCAACCTTGGTCCGCGCGAGCTCGCGCTGGCGGTCGAGCTGGGCCAGCGCGCCGGTATCGCCCTCGAGAACGCACAGCTCTACCGCACGGCCAACGACCGGCGAGCGCAGCTCGACATTGTCCTCGCCGCGCTCGAGGAAGCGGTCATCGTCTACGACGGCGGCGGAAAGCTCCGCCTGGGCAATCGCGCCGCCGCGGGCATCTTCGAGGGCACCCTGCCGACCACGCTCGACGAGCTGTGGCGGCGCCTCACTCCACTGCCGGGCGGACCAAAGCCGGATAAAGCCCGTGCGGAAATGGGCGTCGAGGTCGCACCCGACGGCGGCGACCGCTGGTTCGAGCTGCGGCGCTATGGCGCGCCGATCGGCCCGGCCGCCGAATCAGCCGCTGCGACGCTGCCGCCACCCACGGTTGTCGTGTTGCGCGACGTGACCCAGGCGCGCGCCGAGCGCGCGGCGCGCGAGGCATTCCTCGGGGTGCTGTCGCATGAGCTGCGCACGCCCATCACCACCATCTACGGCGGCAGCCAGCTCTTGGAGCGCGGCCTCGATCGTGGCCGGCGCACAGAGGTGATCACCGACATCCGCGTCGAATCCGAGCGGCTCGTGCGTTTGGTCGAGGACCTGCTCGTGATGACGCGCGTCGAACGCGGGATCGTCGAGACGAGCGAGGAGCCGGTCCTGCTCCAGCATCTGCTCGCGAAGATCATCGCCGGCTCGCCGGCGCGCTGGGGCGGCGCCCATATCAACCTGCACCTTGCGCCGCGGCTACCCGCCGTGCGCGGCGACGCGACCTACATCGAGCAGGTCGTGCGCAACCTGCTGACGAACGCCGTCCGCTACGGCCGCGCGGCCGAGAAGGGCATCGACGTGCACGCCGAAGAGACCGACCACTCGGTCGCGGTGCGCGTCCAGGATCATGGTGATGGACTCGACGGCGAGGACCCCAACCGGCTGTTCGAGCTGTTCTACCGCAGCCCCAGCGCGCGCTCGGTCCCAGGCGGCGCGGGGATAGGACTCTTCGTGACGCGCAGCCTGGTAGAGGCGATGGGCGGCCGCATCTGGGCCACCGACAGGCCTGATGGCGGCGCGGAATTCGGCTTTACCCTGCCTGTGCTGGAGCCCGACGCGGTCCTCTAGCCGAGCCTGATCCCGATCAGCCGGCCGCCGCAGATTCCTGCTGCACCTGCTTGGCGAGGGCCTGGATCTCCGCCATCTTGGCGGCCATCGCTTCGCGCTCGTCGGTCGAGAAGAGCTCGCGGATGTTGCGGAACATCTCGCCCTCTTCCTCCTCGATGTGGTGCTCGATGTTCTCCTTGGCGACGGTGAACTTGGCGCCCCACTGCTCGTCGCCGACCGGCGTCATCTCGAGCTCCTCGAGGACCATGTCGACGACGTGGTGCTCCTCGTACGCCTCCAGCGTCAGCTCCTTGGCCTTGGGATGCGCCTTGAGCGCCGGGTAGAGGACTTCCTCCTCCATCGCCTCGTGCGCTGTCAGCATGTCCTTGAGCCGCTGGAACAGCTCGGTTCGGGTCTTCTCGCCGCGCTCCGTGGTCTTGTCGCCTTCCTCGAGCAGGCGCTTCACGCGGTCGTGGTCTTCCTTGAGCAGGGTAAGTACGTCCAAGGCCAGCCTCCTTTGAGTGACAGTCGGTGATGTCGGTGATGAGGGCCCGACCGTACGCAATGGGCCTCCGTTACGGTCAGTCGGTGGCCCGCTGCGCTCATTGCGGCGCGGTTGCAACGTGGCGCGATTCACGATTCGCGCGCCAGTACGAGCACATCAAGGAGTCGTACGAGGAGCGCGGGCGATCGGAGGACAAGGCCGAGGAGATCGCCGCGCGGACCGTCAACAAGGAACGCGCCGAGCACGGGGAGACGAAAGCCCAGAAGGAGCGTGCCGGCCGCCGCTAGTTCCGGGCGGGCAGCGGTGGGTGCCTGTTTGCGCCACGGGGTGCGGCCGCCCGGTCGCTGCTTCCCAGCACTTGTCATCGCTGATCAGCGTTAGGCGGCCTGGGACTCTGAAATCTCCGGCGGCGGCCACGATTTCACGCTCAGCCACGCGTGGGTTGGAGGGCGCAACTCGCGCCGCGTCGGCTTAAGGCTGACTGAGCGGCACATCTGCCGGGTGAGCGGTCCGGCTGCCGCGAGATCGGGCTTGGGGCGGTCCGCTTGGTAGACTCAGGGCGTCACTGGCGAGTGGCCAAACGGTAAGGCACCTGACTCTGGATCAGGGGATTGAAGGTTCGAATCCTTCCTCGCCAGCCACTTCTGCCAGTACGCCCTCGGACTGCGCGAACCGATGGAGCAGCACGTAGCGAAAGCCCAGTGCGTCGGTCACGCGGCGGACCAGCGGCGGCAAGTCGGTCAGCATCGTCGGAGCGACCATGCGCGGCTCGTCGAACTCTTCGATCCGACCGTGCCACTGGATCCGGCAGTGCCCCGCGGCCAGGACGTTGCGCGCCCACTCTGACTGCTCGCCAACCGGCGCCATGATCCGGATGCCGTCCGCAGTCGGTTCGGGATGGATGAGCGTCAGGCGGCGTGTCCCGGATTTGCGCCCGAAGTGCTCGAGCGTGGCGATCTCAGATGTCCGGCCGCCGGCCAGGCCGCGCCGGAGCAGGAACCGGTTCACGGTCTCGTTCATGAGCTTCGTGCCTATTCGGCGGTTGCGCGTCCATAGCCACACTGCGAGCGCGGCGATCTCCACGACAACGGCGACGATCGCCAGTGACCATCTCAACTTGCGCATGTCTGGCTCCTTCTAGACAGCTAGCTGTGCGGCCGCGGTCGTGAGCGCGATGAGCGCCCCCAGCCCCGTCGCGCCATCCGCGGCCAAGCCGATCCAGCGCAGGTCGGACTTGCGGTCGCGATCGTCCTGCGCGTCGGCCGCGCCACGGATCAGGTAATCGATGAGCACGCCCAGGCCGACCAGGACAACGACCAGCAGATGCTTGACCAGCATCAGCGTCGCCCACGAGTTGGTGAAGCTGCCGAGTCCGTCGTAGCGCGGGTTGACCACGAGCAGGTACGTGCCCGTGACGACGAACAGCACCACGGCCAGCAGGACGAAGGGCAACGCGCGGCGCTCGATCGCGGCCAGGGTTCGCGTCTGTCCCGCCAGATCAAGTGTCTTGCCCAGTCCAGGCAGGATCATCCGCGCGAGAATCCCGTAGAAACCCCACGCAATCACGAATGCGACCGTGTGCAGCCACACGGCGCCGACCTGCATCAAATCCACTTGCTGCCTCCTCCTCCGGGATGTGACGATCCCGAATTCAGCGCCCCAGTGGTAGGGCCGGAGGTCAGGCTGCGGCGGTCCGGTCGGCCGTGAGCGTCGCCTGGCAGAGCGTCAGGCCGCGACGAGAAGACATGGCGTCAGGCCGGGCGGCTGCGCCTCCGCCTCGAGATCGGCAGCGCGTACCAGAGCCCACCCAGCACCGCGGCTGTGACGACCGCCACCGCGATTCCGGCCAGCTCGCCGAACAGCACGTCGGCGACCACGAACATCGAGCACACGATGCCCGCGGCGAGGAAGACCGTGCCCACGATCGCGAACCGGCTCGAGGTAAAGAGCATCTGCTCCTTTTCGTCGACGCCGCGGCGCAGGTTGATGCGGTGGTACGTGGCCGGCGCGATGAGGAAGGCGCTCGCCGCCGCGCAGGACGCGAGCCCGGCGAAATAGGCCACGCGCGCGACTTCGCTGACCGACGAGAAGCCCTGCTGGAAGGGCACGACCAGCAGGAATGC
>DATBRX010000212.1:0-3912 GCA_036560085.1 Candidatus Limnocylindrales bacterium | reverse complement strand
TCGTCCCGTTGGTCACCCACAGCTCGCGGCCGTGGCTGCCGTCTTTCGCCGCGAAATACATCAGGCTCCCGGAGGGTGAGAGATCCGACGGTCGCGAGTGCGCCGTCCCGGGATTGATGTTCTTGACCATGAAAGTACCCGGCTCGGTTCCGTCACTCACCCATAGCTCGATGCCCTTGCCGCCCGCGGCCGAAGGGAAGAAATAGAGCGAGCCGAGCGCGGCCGGCGTGTAGTTGACGGAGACGAAGCCGCAAGCGAAGTCGAATAGCCCACATTCGAACGGCGCGGCGTCGTCGATCTCGACGGTGCTCGCCATGGTGCCCTTTGTGCGCCAGAGGTGGCGGCCGCTACCGTCGTCGGCACCGAAGAAGAGCCTGTTGCCAACTCTGGTCAGCGGACCCGGATCGGATGAATCACTCGCGTTGATATCGGCAACTCGCATCGTGGTCGCGGTCGTGCCCCTCGACTTCCACAGCTCACGATCGCCGTCGAGATCCGCCGTGAAGAAGAGCGTCCCGGCGACATTGGTGAGGTCATCGACGCTGTCCGGATAGTCCGGGTTCAGGTCGATCACCTGCTTTGTCCCCGCGCTCGTACCGTCCGATCGCCACAGTTCGGAAGCGGGATGCTCACCGCCAGCGAAGTCCTGATCGTCAAGGATGAAGTACAGGAAATTGCCCGATGGGACGAGCATCTCAGGTTCGAAGTGACCGCCGGGCGGTACCAGTCTCCTGACCGAATGCGTGCCCTCGGCTGTGCCGTCGCTCTTCCACAGCCACCACGGGTCGTTGCCTGGTGCGTCTTTCGTGAGAAGGAGGTAGTACTTGCCCTTGAAGGCGACTGCCTCACCGATGTCGCTCGCAGAGAGGGCCTCGACGGGGTCTGTCCCGCCCATCGTTCCGTCACTGATCCAGACCATGTCGTCCTGGACGAAGAACAGGGTCCCGTTCACGTCGGTGAGACTAAACGGCACGCCGCCGGTATCAATCTTGTCGGTGCCGAGCGCGGTCCCATCGCTGGCCCACAGGCGTGGCCCAGCGCCGTCATCGGCAACGAACGTCAGTATCCCGTTGATCACGTTGAACGAGCCTGGATTCGACGATCCGGCGGGATTGATGTCTATGACCTCGTGTGTACCGCCTGGGCCGCCGTCCGTGACCCACAGCTCGCGGCCGTGGCTGGCCGTCTCGGCGGCGAAGTAGGTCAGCGAGCCGAACCGGGTCATCCCGGTTGGATTGGAGGCGGGGTGGGATGCGGCCGCGACAGGCACGAGCGAGCCACCCAGCAACAGGGATACAGCAGCCGCAACGGCGGCAACGCGTAGCGAGAGCGACAGGGAGCGCATCGCAGCAACCTTCCTGGGTTGGCGCGGCGCTCGCGGATCCCGGGTCCCCCCACGGGTGACGAGCCAGCCCCTTAGCGCGTAACCGTACGCCCGCCTGTCAACGGCGCCGCGGGCTAGGCCCGCGTCCGCGGCACGATCAGACCGCGACCGGCTCGCGGTACTCGCCGAAGACGGCGCGGAAGACGCCGCACATCTCGCCCAGGGTCGCGTATGCGTTGGCGCACTCGATCAGGGCGGGCATCAAGTTGGCCTCCGACGAGCCGGGGCGCGCAGCGAGGTCACGCAGCTTCGCCAGGGCAGCGGCGACGCGCTCCGGATCGCGCTCGCGGCGTGTCCGGGCGAGACGGGCCAGATGCTGTTGCTTCGACTCATCGCTCACCTCGAGCAACGGGATCGACAGCTCCTCGTCCGGATCGCCGAAGACGTTGACGCCCACGATCTCGCGCTCGCCGTTGTCGAACTCGCGCTGGAAGCGATAAGCGGCGTCGGCGATCTCCTTCTGGGGGAACCCAGCCGCGATCGCCTTGACCATGCCGCCCAGGGCGTCGATCTCGTCGAGGTAGTGCCAGACCTGGCGCTCGACCTCGTTGGTCAGCGACTCCACGAACCACGAGCCGCCCAGCGGATCGACAGTATTGGTCACGCCGGTCTCCGACGCGATCACCTGCTGCTGGCGCAGGGCGAGCAGCGCGGCTTCGGCTGAGGGCACCGCCCAGGCCTCGTCGTATGAATCGGTATGGAGCGATTGCGTGCCACCCAGAACCGCGGCGAGCGCCTGGATCGCGACGCGCGTCAGGTTATTGAGCGGCTGCTGCGCGGTCAGCGACACGCCCGCGGTCTGGGTGTGGAAGCGCATCCAGGTCGAGCGCTCGTTCTCCGCGCGGTAGCGCGAGCTCATCAGCTTCCACCAGATCCGCCGCGCGGCACGGAACTTGGCGATCTCCTCGAAGAAGTCGCTGTGCGAGTTGAAGAAGAAGCTCAGCCGCGGCGCGAAATCATCCACGCGCAGGCCGCGGCGCAGGGCTTCCTCGACGTAGGCCATGCCGTCGGCGATGGTGAAGGCGAGCTCTTGGACCGCGGTCGAGCCGGCTTCGCGGATGTGGTAGCCGCTGATCGAGATGGTGTTCCACTTGGGCAGCTCGCGCGTACCGAACTCGATCGTGTCCGTCACTAAGCGGATCGACTCGGTCGGCGGGAAGAGGAACTCCTTCTGGGCGATGAACTCTTTCAGGATGTCGTTCTGGGTCGTGCCCTCGAGCTGGTCGCGCGGGAAGCCGCGCTTCTCCGCTGCGGCGATGTACATCGCCCAGATCGGCGCGGCAGGCGAATTGATCGTCATCGAAGTCGAGATGCGATCAAGGGGCAGGCCGTCGAGCAGGACCTCCATGTCAGCCAGCGAGGAAACCGCGACGCCGCACGTGCCGAACTCGCCCTCAGCCTCCGGATCGTCTGTGTCGTAGCCGTACAGCGTGGGCATGTCGTACGCGATCGACAGCCCCGTCTGGCCGGCCTTCAGGAGCTGGTGAAATCGGGCGTTGGTGTCCTCGGCGCTGCCGAAGCCGGCGAACATGCGCATCGTCCACAGGCGGGCGCGATAGCCGTTGGCGTGGATGCCGCGGGTGAAGGGCGGCTGGCCCGGAATCCCGATATCCCGCCCGGGCTCGAAATCCGACCACTCCCCTGCACCCTTGCGCAATGGATCGCCCAGATGATCGACCGCAGTCGGACCACCGGGGCCGCGCCCTGGGCCGACCCACGCGTCGGGGCCATACAGGCGCTCGATCTCGACGTCGCTGATGGTGCTGAAGCGCTGCCTGCGCTCACTGGTCATGTTTCGACTCTAACAAAGGCGTGTCACGGCGCGGTCGCGCACCACCTATGGGTCAGGGCGGTGTGCGGTACGCAGGCATGATGGTTGGGGCGCGCGAGTTGGTTCACCGTTCGTGGAGCCAGCAATGGCGTCCGGGGCGTCGGCCACCGGGCTCGTCGACGAAACGCGTGGTTCCGCGTTGTGGGGGCGGCTGGGGCCGCAATGGGAGCCTCGCCGCCGCGAGCAACGAGCCGAGTAACGGGTGGGCCGGCCTCGGACGAACTTATCGGTACTCGTACTTCATCCGTCGAAGGTTGGTCCGAAGCCAGGGGTGGCGGCGCGCGATGGCCGCGCCACACCGCGCTCGTCGAGATCCTGCTGGATCAGCCGCGCCTTGACGACCAAGTCGCGATCGCGCGTGATCGTCCGGGCGACCCAGTCGAGGTAGGACGGCTCGAGCAGCTCCACCTCGCCCAGCGTGTAGCCGTGGAAGCGGCCGAAGTTGAGGGTCGTCTCGCGCGACTCCTGCAGGGTGGGCATCGGCTCCGCGCGACGACCGGTGCGCCGATGCACCGGCCCGGTCGGGGTGCTGGCACGCAGGTCGCGCTCGCCACCAGAGTCGCGCCGCGCCCTGGGGTACATGCCGCGCATGGTGGCCGGCGGCGCCCCCGTCCTGCTGTTGCGCGGCCGCAAGCCGGCGCTGGTGTCGAAGCGCGCCGTGACCGGCGTCGTCCGCGGTGGCGGCGGCGGCCCGCCA
>DATBRX010000211.1:0-1582 GCA_036560085.1 Candidatus Limnocylindrales bacterium | reverse complement strand
CGCAGCCGCGAGGTCCGCCATGCCCAGCGGTGTCAGGCCCTCGACGCGCTCCTGCTCAGCCTGGCGGACGCGCTCCGCGAGATCCGTCCGACCCGCCAGGCGGCGCGCGATGTCTCCCTCGCGCAACTCGTTCTGCAGCCGGACGTTGGTCTGGCGCGTGCGCCGGCGGACGGCAAGCAGGAAACACGCCAGTGCCAGGACCGCGAACCCCACAGCGCCCGGAAAGGAGATCGCGGACAACCCGAGCACCACGAAGCCTGCAGCCAAAGCCCCCAGAGCAGCCAGCGTGGCCAAGAGGCCGAGGACCACCAACGGGCGCCAGCGCGGCGCGGAAATGGCAACGTCGTAACCCGACAGGTCCGGCTCAGCCGCCATCTCGGCGCGCATCTCGGACAGGCCGAATTCCAGCCTGCGCAGGTGCTCGACCGTCGAGCGCAGCACCGGCAGCGCGATCGCTGACGGGTGGCTCGCCTCGAGCCTGCCAATCTCCTCACGCAGCTCGGCGGCGCGCTTGTACTGCGCGTACTGCTTCGCGGCGTCGGTCAGCCTGCGATTCAGCGCGGCCGCCCGTTCGGCCCTGGCCGCGCCCTCACGCTGCTCGGCGAGCCTGGCGTCGACCTGCGTTCGCGCCGCGCGCGCATCGGCCAGCGCGCGCCGATCGGCCTCGAGCTGGGCCAGCGCCATCTCGCCGCGGCGAACCTGGTCGCGCAGCCGCTCGGCCTCAGTGCGCATCACCTTCAGGTAACCCGGGTTCTTGGCGCCTTCGGTGCGGTAGCGGCGGATCGCCTCCTCCAGCTTGCGCCGCGCGGCGTGCGTGCCGCCATCGGCGCCGCTCATCGACTGCTGCAGCCGGTCACGCAGCGTGTTCTCGTCCTGGGCGAGGCCGGTCAGCTCCTGGTGATGAACGCTCGCGCTGGCGCGGAAGAACTTCTCGCTCGGGATGCCAGTCAGGGCCACGACGTGCTGGTCGACCGTCGCCGGATCGTTGAAGGTCTCGCCGCCCAGCGACATGGTGACCGTGCCCTTGCCGCCGGCGAAGGCCTTGTGGATCGTGCCTGCGCGCCCCTCGTCGGTGAACTGGAGCTCGATCTCCGGATCAGCCGCGCGGTCCTGCCACGGCCGGGTGTCGTCGAGCTCGTTGCCGCTGAACGTTGGGCGGCGGAAGAGGGCCATCTCGATCGCTCGCTGGATGGTCGACTTGCCGGCCTCGTTGGCGCCGCGCACCACGTTCAGGCCGGGGCCGAGCTGCACATCCAGGGCGCGGTGGCGGCGGAAGTTCGTGAGGCGCAGACGGGTGATGATCATCGTCAGGCCAGCGACACCCGGGTGGGGTCATCGAGCAGCGCCGTTCCCAGGCGGAGTGCTTCGCGCAGCTCGGCCGCGCGTTCCATGTCGCCGCGCGTCTCGTGGTCTTCGATGCGTGCCCGGAGGTCGCGCGTCATGGCCCCCAGGATCGTGTCCGGTGGCGCCGCCGCGTCATCAGGCAGGGCGACGACCGACGCGTCGCGCAGGCGCAGCTTCAGGAACGAGGCCTCCAGCTGCTTTGTGAGCTCGTCCGTGCTGAGGTCCAGCTCGCCAGAGC
>DATBRX010000210.1:0-7884 GCA_036560085.1 Candidatus Limnocylindrales bacterium | reverse complement strand
TTCCTTGCCCTTCCGTACGGGCACCGCCACGATCTCGTCGCGGAAGCGACCTTCGTTGATCGCCGCGATTGCGCGCTGGTGCGATTCCAGCGCGAATTGATCCTGGTCGGCGCGACTGACCGAATCCTTGATCGCCACCCGCTCGGCGTGGGTGCCCATGTGGCAGCCCTCGACGCTGCACCACAGCCCGTCGTGGACCGTCGCGTCAATCATCTCCGCGTTGCCGAGCCGGTAGCCGAAGCGCGCCTTGGGGATCAGGTACGGCCCCTGGTTCATGTTCTCCATGCCACCCGCGACCACTATCTCGGCGTCGCCCGCGCGGATCTCCGCCGCGGCGAGCATGATCGCCTTCAGGCCGCTGCCGCAGACGCGATTGATGGTCGTGGCGCTGGTCGAATCGGCGAGACCGCCTTTGAGCAGCGCCTGGCGCGCCGGCGCCTGGCCGACCCCGGCCTGCAGCACCTGGCCCATGAGAACCTCGTCGACGGCGTCGTTGGCGATGCCGGCGCGCTCGACCGCGGCGCGTATGGCGATGCCGCCGAGGGTGGTCGCGGGCGTGTCGGCCAAGGTGCCGGCGAACTTCCCGATAGGCGTCCGCGCGGCGGACACGATGAACACGCTGCCGTTCGGCCCGGCCGGACTCTGTCGATCCTGGGTCACGCGTGCCAGTTTACGACCGACCACCCCGTCCGCAGTCGGCAATGACTTGCACGCTAGGCGCAGCCCCCAATTGGTGTCGGCTCGTCGCTCGGTACCAGTTTGATGACTCGGCCGCGTTCGCTGTCGTAGCGGAGCTCATCCTCACTGACGTAGGTGAGCGTTCCGTGATCGTTTTGCTTCAGGCCCGGCGGTGGGTTGTGGGCGTTGATCGGTGGATCGGGCACCCAGGCTCGCAAGTCGAAGTGCAGCGGGGGCCAGCCACAGTGCGTGTAGATGCTCAAGCCATAGCTCGTTCCAACCGACGGCAGATCCGCGACGCGCGCTATATCCGAATACAGGCCTGGGTCGAGATCGGCGAGCCCGGCGATCCACGCGGTCGCGCCATTTGTGATCACCACTACCTCGGAGGAAGCGGCCCCGATGGCACGCTGGTAGCTCCGGCCGGCTTCGTAGCCTGGAATCTCCGGGCCGATTACCCAGCTGCCACCGTCGCTCGAGAGCCAGCTCTGCCGGCCGATGGTCACGAACCCGCCTGGCAACGCCACGATCCCCTCGGGAATCTCGCGGCTGCCGAAGGGCTGGGACTCCCGCCAGTGAAGAGCATCGTCCGACCAGATTCCAAAGCCGACGTACTCCCTGGGTGCCGTGCAGCAGGCTTCGCCGACGGCCGCGAAGTGGCCACCGGACATTGCGACGGCAACTACATCGGCGTTGTACAGCGGCGCGTGGTCAGCCTGGTGCCACGTCGTGCCACCATCCGTGGAGACGAACATGGGGCGCGCGTCCGCGCTATACGCGACGACGAAGTCGCCCGATGCAGCGAGACCGCTGAGACCGAAACCGGATTCGGTCTCGGGGCTGCCTGGCTGCGGCGCCCAGTTGACGCCGTCGCTCGAGCTCCATACGGACGCCAGGACCCGGCCCTCGTCGTCGTACGCTTGCGCCGACGCCAGCAGGGTGTCGCCTAACGCTGCGTAGCCGCTTGCATACCAGTTAGGCACGTTCACCTGGTCGACGCGCCACTCGAGGCCGTCGGCAGAACGCGCAACCAAATGCTGGCCCGACGTGCAGAGAAACACATACAGCACTCCACCCGCGACAACGACGTGGCGCGGCTCCAGGCCCGTCAGGTCGACATCTGCTTCCGACCAGGCCGATCCATCTGCGGACGTCCAGACCTGACCTACTACCGGGTGGCTGCCATCGCAGTAGTCCGGCTCTTGGGCGGTGCCGACGGCCACGAAGCCACCGGCGAACGTCGTGATGGCGGCCACGTTCGCCCCCGCCGGAGGGAAGTCGCTGATCACATGCCACCCACCAGTGACAGGCTGATGACTGGGTGTGGGCTCCGCCGTGGGCGTAGGCCCTGGTTCCTGAGTCGGAGTCGGCACCTGGGCTGGCGTGGATGTGGGTGATGCGGGCGTCGGAGATGCGGGTGTCGGAGAGATGCCTGGGGAGGGTGTTGCCTCGCCGACGTACGCGCAACCGCTCAGTGAGACAGCGATCAGGAACGCGAGCGTCAGCGTCACAGACTGGGGTCTAGGCATGACGCTGGGACGAACCGTCGCGCACCGATGTGGTGCCGTCAGCTCTCCTTGACCCGGCGGAGCACTTGGTCGGCGACGATCAGCCGATGGATCTGGTTGGTGCCCTCGTAGATCTGCGCGCCCTTGGCGTCGCGCATCATCCGCTCGACGGGGAATTCACGCGAGTAGCCGCTCCCCCCAAAGAGCTGCACGGCATCGGTTGTGACGCTCATCGCCGCGTCCGAGGCGGTCCACTTGGCGAGTGACGAGGCCTCGGCGATGTTCTCGCCGCGGTCCTTTGTTTCCGCTGCCGCACGCACGAGCGCTCGGGCCGCGGCCACCTTCTGGGCCATCTCCGCGAGCATGAAGCGCAGGCCCTGTTGGTCGGAGAGCGGCGCGCCGAAGGCCTTGCGCTCAGTCAGGTATTTCGCGGCCGCGTCCAGCGCCGCCTGCGCGAGACCGACGCACGCCGCGCCAATGGATATTCGTCCCTCCCCCAGGGCCGAGAGCGCGATCCTGTAGCCCTGCCCCTCCTCGCCGAGGCGGTTCGCGACGGGCACCTCGCAGCCCTCGAAGATGAGCTCGCTCGCCGTGTCGGAGCGGATGCCCAGCTTCTTCTCGCGCTTGCCAAAGGTGAAGCCGGGCGTGCCGGCCTCGACCAGGAACGCGGTGATGCCCTTCGTGCCCAGCCCTGGGTCAACGGTCGCGAAGACCAGGTAGCGCTCCGCCTCACCGGCGTTGGTTATCCAGATCTTGGTGCCGGTGAGCCGGTAGGCGGTGGGTGAATCGGCCGGTCCGACTCGGTCGGCCTTCAATCGGAGGGCGCCAGCGTCCGACCCCGCCGCTGGCTCAGTCAGCCCAAACGCGCCGAGCTTCTTGCCGGCAAGCATGTCCGGCAGCCAGCGCTGTTTCTGCGAGTCGTTGCCCCAGGTGATGACCGGGTATTGCGCCAGGATGTGGACGCTCAGCGACACCGCCATGGCCATGTCGGCGTACGCGACCTCTTCCATGACGAGCGTCCACGCGCGGTAGCTGAAGCCCGCGCCGCCGATTTCCGTCGGGAAAGGCACAGCGGTCAGACCCAGCTCGCCCATGCGCGCAAAGAGCGAGCGGTCGTACTGCTCTGTCTCGTCGCGCTCCGCGGCGCCCGGCGCCAGTTCCTTCGCGGCAAAGTCGCGCACCGTCTTCTGGAGGAGGCGCTCCTCCTCTGTCAGGGCGCCGTTGTGGCCGTTCACGCGCGGGGATAGGTGTAGAAGCCGCGCCCCGTCTTCTGGCCCAGATGCCCCGCCTCGACCAGGTCGCGCAGCACGTCTGGCGGGGCGAAGTGCGGCTCGTCGAAGCCCTCGTGGAGCACTTCCATGATGTGCAGGCAGACATCGAGGCCGATGAAATCGGCCAGCTCCAGCGGGCCCATGGGATGGTTCAGGCCGACCTTGGCGCCGGTGTCGATGTCCTCCGCGGTGGCCAGGCCCTCCTCGTAGGCACGCATCGCCTCCGCGAGAAATGGCATGAGCACCCGGTTGACGATGAAGCCGGGCCGGTCCTGGCTGACGATGACCTTCTTGTTCAACTCCGCCGCCATCTCGCGCACGTAGGACTCCGTGGCGTCCGACGTGTCCGCGCCGCGGATCAGCTCGATCAGCGGCATCACCGGCACGGGCGAGAAGAAATGCATGCCGACGAAGTTGGCGCGGCGGCTCGCGGGCAGCGCGGCGGCGAGCCCGGTGATCGCGATGGAGCTCGTGTTGCTGGCGAGAATGGCCGACTCGGGCGCACTCCTGGCGATGTCGGCGAAGAGTTTGCCCTTGACCGATTCGTCCTCGAAGACGGCTTCGACCACCAGCTCGGCCGACTTCGCCGCTTCAGCCAGAACTGGTGCGACTGACACCCGGCCCAGGACCTGATCGCGCTCGTCCTGGGTGAGCTTTCCCTTGGCAACGGCGCGATCGAGGTTGCCTTCGATGCGTTTTCGGCCAGCCTCCGCGCGGTCTGCTTCCGGCTCATACAGGGCCACGCTGTGACCTGCCGCGGCCATGACCTGGGCGATGCCGTGGCCCATCAACCCGGCGCCGCAGACAAGGACGTTTCGTTGAGTCATACGTCGTTAAGCCTAGTCCCGAGCCGCGGCGCGCTCGCCCAGCAGGGCAAGGAGCCGGTCGGCGGCGGTGAAGGGATCGATCTCGTGCGCCGCGACGGCACGCAGCGTCTCGTCGCGGGCCGTCGCGCGCCCCGGGTCGCGCAGCTGCGCGTTGATGCGCAGCGCGAGGATGCCGCTGATCTGGGCCTCCGCTCGTTTGAGGGCCGCGCCATCCGCCAGACGCGAGTCGGCGGCGGGCGCGCGGCGATCGAGAGCGGCGAGCAGGTCGGCCACGCCGGCGCCGGTCAGCGCCGAGCAGAGCATCACCTCTGGCCGCTTGGGACGCGGCCGGCCTTCGGCGAGTGCGGCCTTGTCCGCGGACGCGCCCACCGTCAGCATCGCCCGCAGCTGCGCGGCGGCGCGGTCCGCGCCGGGTCGGTCGGACTTGTTGACGACCACGATGTCCGCCACTTCCAGCAGACCGGCCTTGATCGCCTGGACCTCATCGCCCATCTCGGGCGACTGGACGACGACTGTCGTGTCGGCGATGGCGGCGACCTCGACCTCGCTTTGCCCGGTGCCGACCGTTTCGATGAATATCAAACCGAAGCCGGCCGCATCGATGACCGCCGCCGCCGCGACCGTGCTCGCGGCCAGCCCACCCGAGTGGCCGCGCGACGCCATCGAGCGGATGAACACGTCGTCGTCCGTGGCGTGGATCTGCATCCTCACGCGGTCGCCCAGGATGGCGCCGCCGGTGATGGGCGAGGACGGGTCGATGGCGATGACCGCGACCGGGCGGCCGGCCAGGCGCGCCACGCCCGTGAGCGCTGCGACCAAGGTGGACTTGCCGCTCCCCGGGGCACCCGTCACGCCCACCAGGTGGGCGCGGCCTGCCAACGGGTAGAGCGTCTTGAGCGCGGCCTCCCCCGCCGCGGTGCGGTTCTCGACCTGCGTCAGCAATCGGGCCAGCGCGCGGCGATCTCCCGACCGCGCTTTCTCGGCGAGCGAGGTGTCCGTCACTCCCTGCGCGGCTTCACTCTCCGCGGGACTTGACGTTCGCGCGGATGTACTCGGCCACTTCGCGGATGGTCGTGCCCGGCCCAAAGACGCGCGACACGCCGGCCTGCTCGAGCTGCGGGATGTCGTCGTCCGGGATGATCCCGCCGGCCGTCACCAGCACGTCGTCCATGCCTCGTTCATGCAGGCCGGCGGTGATCTTGGGCAGCAGCGTCATGTGCGCGCCCGACAGGATGGACAGCCCCACGACATCCACGTCTTCCTGGAGCGCCGCGCTGACGACCATCTCCGGGGTCTGGCGCAGGCCGGTGTAGATCACCTCGAAGCCCTCGTCGCGCAACCCGCGCGCCAGCACCTTGGCGCCGCGGTCGTGGCCGTCGAGGCCGGGCTTGGCGATGAGCACCTTGATCGGGCGTGCGGTTGCGTCAGTCACGGTCAGAGGATAGTCAGCGCTGCGGGCCGCTTCCCGGCAGCGCAACGGGCGGGGCGAGGTCGGCGATGTGCTCGCCGTAGTGCTCGTACGTGTTGCTCGCGATCCGTCCTGCCGCCCACCCGTCGCCCAGCCGCAGGTCGGCGTCGGTCATGCGCAGCATCTGGCGACGCAACCGGGCATAGCTCGCCTCGACATCCTTCAGCACCTCGCCTGCCGTCTTGCCCACGGCCACCCGCGCGGCCACCGCATTGACCGCCTCCTGGTCGCGATCGAGCGCTACCGGCTGGCCGGTCAATGCCATCTTGAGCAGGCGATCCGTCGTCAGGTCGTGCCACGCGGCGATGTGCGAGAGCATCTGCTTGCGCGTCCAACCGCCTTCGCCGATGCGGTCGTTCATGTGCTCCGCCGGGTAGCGATAGGCCGCGTCGCGGAACTGGTGGAACGCCGGCTCGACGCGCGCGAACATGTCGCGCATCGTCAGCGGCGGAGCGTTCCGGTCGACGGCTGGCGGCGCCACCTCGACGGCAGGCGGGTCTTGCTGAGGCATCGGCTCGGGCTCTGAGACAGCAGCCAGCTCCGCTTCCGGTTCGCGCTCGGGTGGCGCGATGGCAGGCGGCTCCGCGTCCGGCTCATGCGCTGGCTCCGTCGGCAGGGTCGGCATTTCGGTCAGCGCCTGATTGTCCATCGGCTCGTCGAGCATCGGGTCGTTGAGCAACGGCTCCGGTGCAACGGTCCGCGGTGCAACGGCCGGTGCGTCCTTGGTCTTGCCGCTTTCCGCCATCGGCTTGGCCATGTCGCGCGGCTTGCGCTTGGGCACGCCCTGCTTGGCGTCCTTGCGCATGGATGGGACGCGTTCGATGTCGCTCACGTCAGCTCGCTCACAGCGCGGGTGGCCTGCGCTCGAGGTGGCTGAAGAACTCGGCCCGCGTCCGATCGGCCGTCCTGAAAAGCCCGAGGACGTGCGACGTGGTCATGATCGTGCCCGGCTTGCGCACGCCGCGCATCACCGCGCACAGGTGCGATGCCTCCATCACGACGCCCACGCCCTTGGGCTGCAGCCGCTCCATCAGGAAGTCGGCGATCTGGCGCGTCATGCGCTCCTGCACCTGGAGCCGGCGCGAGAACATCTCCACGATGCGCGGGATCTTGGACAGGCCGATCACCCGGCCGTTGGGGATGTACGCCACCGCGGCCTGACCGAAGAACGGCAGCAGATGGTGCTCGCACAGGCTGTAGAAGGCGATGTCCTTGACGACGACCATCTCGCTGTAGTCGACATCGAAGATGGCCTTGTTTACGAGCCGCTCCGGATCGACCCAGTAGCCCGCTGTCAGCTCGCGGTACATGCGCCGCACGCGCGACGGCGTATCGGCCAGGCCCTGCCGGTCGGGATCCTCGCCCATCTCGACCAGGATCTGGCGCACCGCCGATTCGACCGCCTGCGAGCCGTCCGTCGAGCCGTCGCCGTCATGCTGACCGTCGATGTCCACGAATCCGTCGTCGAAGCCGTCTTCGCCAACCTCGCGCTCCATCTCGTCGACCAGCAGGCGCACGCGATCGGGCAGTTTGCGATCCATCGCGCCCAGTTTGACACCCCTTCTGGATCCCGCCCATTCAGTCGCTCAACCCGCGCCTCCACTCGCTCACGGGGATGTGGCGCGGGATAGACGCTCTACCCTGCATGAGCCGTCGCCTCGTCGCTGCAAAAGGAAGGAGAACCGATGCTCTACCAGCTCGCGATCCACCGTCCCAAGCCGGAGCACGAGCAGGACCTGATCGACTCGATGCACCGGTTCGGCAGTGCAGCGCGCACCGAGGGCGCGATCGAGGCGCACACGTTGAAGGACGAGCGGTCCGGCGCGCTCGTCGGTCTCGCGATCTGGCGGTCGGACAACGACCTCGCGGCCGCGCGGCCCGCGCTGGCGGCCGCCACCCAGGACGACGACTTCGCCACGTGGGAGAGTGGGCCGATCGAGGTCTTCATGCTCCGCGACGTCTAGCGAACGCAGGTCTGCGAAGATCGAGGCGATGCGATTCCTGGCTGTGGTGGGCGCGTTGCTCTGCCTGTTCGTCCCGACTGCACGGTTCGTGGCGACCACTCCTGCGCTGCCAGCTGACACGCGCTTCTATCACGCCCCGCCCAACCCGGGCGCCATCCAGCAGGCGAG
>DATBRX010000209.1:0-1908 GCA_036560085.1 Candidatus Limnocylindrales bacterium | reverse complement strand
CGGCCTATCGATGGATTACGAGGTATTCCTGCTGTCGCGCATGAAGGAGGTCTACGACAAGACCGGCGACAACCGCGCGGCGGTCGCGCGCGGCATGGAGCGCAGCGGCCGGATCGTCACGTCGGCGGCACTGGTCGTCGTCGTCGTCGCGGGCTCCTTCGCTTTCGCCGACATCGTGCTCATCAAGGCGCTCGGCCTGGGCGTCGCAATTGCCGTGGCCCTCGACGCAACTCTCGTTCGCGGACTGCTCGTCCCCTCGGCGATGAGGTTGCTGGGCAACGTCAACTGGTGGATGCCCGCGCGGCTGAAGCGACTTTTGCCGCCATTGGCAGCGTTGCTGTTGATCGGCCCGCTCCTGCTGGCCTGCGATGCCAACGGCCGCCTGCTCTCGAACGAGCCCGCCCAACATCCGACTGTCCCGCCCGCCGCTCCGACTGACCCCCCGCCAACCGATCCGCAGCCGGTGGTCTTCCCGCGCGACGAGGCCGCCCACGACCGACTGACCGAGTGGTGGTACTACACCGGCCACCTCTGGCCGAGCCATGGTGGTGATCCGGATGGGCCGCATTACGGCTTCGAGTTCGTGATCTTCCGGGCTGAGCGCGGCGGCTTCCCCGTGTCGTGGGCGTCGCACCTCGCGCTCACCGATGAAAACGCCGGTGCATTCGGCTATGCGCAGCGCTCCGAGATCGGGCCGCAGGTGGATGTCAGCGAAGACACGGGGTTCGACCTGCGCATCCACGGCAGCAGCGACAACGGCACGATCGATTCAGCGGCCGCACCGTGGGAGATGGCCGGTCTCGATGGCAGCGATGGGCTCGACGCGGCGACGAGCGACTTCGGCATCAACCTGTTGCTGAACGACACCCGCACGGCACCCGTGCTGCATGACACCGACGGCTGGATCGACTTCGGCGACGCCGGCTCGTCGTACTACTACTCGCGGCCGCGCATGACCGCGAGCGGCACCCTGACCGTCCGCGACCAGGCAATGGAAGTCACAGGCGAGGCCTGGTTCGATCACCAGTGGGGCGATTTCATCGCCGTCGGAGGGGGCGGCTGGGATTGGTTCGCGGTGAACCTCGACGACGGCACCGACCTCACGCTGTCGCTGGTGCGGGCCGCGGACGGGACCTACCCACTGGTCTACGGCACGCTCGTGCGCGCCACGGGCGAGACGGTTCACCTGCCGCGCGACGAGTTCACGATCACGTCGGACACGACCTGGACGAGTCCGGATACGGGCGCCGTCTACCCGTCGGGATGGACGATCGACATTCCCGGAGAGCAGCTCGCGATCAACCTCACGCCCACCGTCCTGGACCAGGAGCTGGATACGCGGCAGACGACCGGCGTCATCTACTGGGAGGGGTCGCAGATCGTCACCGCGACGCGCGCCGGCCAGACGGTGAACGGCGAGGGCTATGTGGAGCTGACCGGGTACGCACCCTAGCCGGTGACTAACTCGCCGCCGTCGATCCCGAGGACGTTGCCGGTCATCCAGTGCGTGCCCTCGCCGCTGAACGCGACGATCGCGGACGCGACATCGTCGACTGACGCGAGGCGACCCATCGGGTTGCGCCGCAGTGCGTGATCGATCAGGTCCTGCGCCTCGGGCAGCTGCATCAGCGCCGGGGTCTTGGTGACGCCGGCCCGGATGGCGTTCACTGTTACGCCGCTGCCCAGCTTGGCGAACTCCATTGCGAGCTGGCGGCAGTTCGATTCGAGCGCGCTCTTGGCCGCGCTGACCGCGCCGTATGACGGGATGACGCGCGACGAGCCCTCGCTCGTCATGGCGTAGATCTTCGAGCCATCACCGAACAGCCCGGCGCGCCACACGTCCTGCGCCCAGTAGACGAGCGAATTGGCCATGACGTCGAGCGTCATCTCCATGTTCTTGCGCGTGAT
>DATBRX010000208.1:0-2197 GCA_036560085.1 Candidatus Limnocylindrales bacterium | reverse complement strand
GCCACGAACGATGCCACCAGCGCGGCGATGAACGCCACGTCACCACTCGAGAGCAGGAACGGCACGAGCGGTATGACGGCGCCAATTCCAAAGGCCACGAACGAATAGATCGCCGCACCCCACGACGAGCCGAGCTGGTCGGGATCCAGCCCGAGCTCCTCGCGCACCATGGTGTCCAGCGCCTTCTCCGGGTCCTGCATCAGTTGCCCGGCAATGCGGTCCGCGTCCGCGGGGGCAATGCCCTTGGCGCGGTAGATGGCCGCCAGCTCCTCGCGCTCGACCTCGGGCATGACGCGCATCTCCTCCCGTTCGACCGAGATCTGGTTCTCGAACATCTCGCGCTGGCTCTGCATGGAGATGTACTCGCCGGCGGCCATGGAGAAGGCGCCGGCCAGCAGACCGGCGACGCCGGCGAGCACGATGAAATGATTGTCCGCGACGGCGCCGGCCACGCCCATCACGAGTGACAGGTTGCTGACCAGCCCATCATTTGCGCCGAACACGGCGGCGCGCAAAGTGCCAGAGCGGCCGCCGCGGTGGAGCGCCTCCTCGGTCACGGTCTTGCGCACACCGTTGTTCGCCGCTAGACGCTTGGCGCCGGTGATCTGGTCCCACATCTCGGCGTGTTCGCGCTCATCGGCGGCGATTGCTTCTGTCTCAGGCGTCATCTGGCTCGCGTACGCGGCCTCCTCGTCGCCCTCCAGGCCGCGCACCAGGTCAGCGACGCGTTCGGGGCCGAACAGCCGCGCGAGCATGATCACAAGACGCACCCGCGCTCTTGGTGCGGAGATAGGCGGCACGGTCGCGCCGGCCCCCTCGAGCCGCGACGCCCAGATCTCGGCGTGGCGCCGCTCGTTCTTGGCAATACGCTCGAAGACGCGCGCGCGGTCCGGGTTCTTCTCGATCGCGGCGAGGCTGTCGTAGAGCACGATCGCGTCACGCTCCAGCTTGAGATTGGCCAGGCTGCGGGCGCGCTCTTCGGCAGTCAGCTCAAGGGTGGGAGTGGTCATCGCGCCCTCAAGGTTAGCGACGCGACCCTCCCGGTGCCGCTGGACGACCGGCTCCGAGTTGGCCTGCCGAAAAGCCTAATCTGGCGCGCACCATGGCCGAACCGATACCTCCCCTGCGCTACCTGTCGGCGGCCGAGCTTGAGCGCTGCCTGCCCGACATCGACGCACGGCTCGATCTCGCCGCCAGGGCGCTGCGTGCCCTTGCACATGGCAGCGCAGAGATGCCGCCCAAGATCGGCGTCCATCCGCGGCCCGGGGCGCTGCTCCATGCGATGCCTGCGTGGTTGCGCGACGGCGACCTGGTCGGGCTCAAGTGGATTGCCGCCTTCCCGGACAACCGGCGGCGCGGCCTGCCTGCGATCAGCGGTCTGATGGTGCTCAACGACCCCGACACCGGCGCGCCCACGTGGGTAATGGATGCCGGGCGAATCACGGCGGTCCGCACTGCGGCCGTAAGCGGCGTCGCTTTGCGCCTCCTCGCGCCGCCGGATGTTCAGAGGGTATTGCTAGTGGGAGCCGGCGGCGTCCAAGGCGGTGTCCATCGCGAGGTCGTCGGCGCGCTCCTTCCCGGAGCCGAGATCATCACGGCCGGGACCGCCGACGAGGCGCGGCGCGAGGCGGGGCGGGCAGGGGTCGTCATCACCATGGCGCCGATTGGGGCCGCGAACCACGTGCTGGCGCCCGACTGGCTGGCCGACGGCACGCTCACGGTGTCGATTGACTTCGCGACATACGCTTCGGCCGCCCTGGCGCGTGACGTGGGCACGTTCGTGGTCGACGATCGCGCCCAGTTCCTCGCCTATCGCGACGCGGGCCACTTCGATGGCTACCCGGAGCCGACCGCGACACTGGGCGAGCTGCTCGATGCGCAAGCCGCCGGCCAACCGATTCGACCGACCGGAAGCCACCGACTACCAGCCCTGGTGAACCACCTCGGCGTTGGCCTGGCGGATGTCATGTTCGCCGACGCGATCCGGCGCCGCGCAGAGGAGATGGGTGCCGGCCAGGTCCTAGAACGGTGAGGAGCCGGGCGCCGGCTAGTCGTTGACGGGGATCGGCCCCTCGGGCAGCTCGAGGACGATCTCGCCGTCTTCGACGATTACCGGGTAGGTCTGGAGTGGCAGCTCAGCCGGTGGATCGAGCGCCTCGCCGCTGAATAGGTCGAAGCGCGACAGGTGCAGAGCGCA
>DATBRX010000207.1:0-3279 GCA_036560085.1 Candidatus Limnocylindrales bacterium | reverse complement strand
GCGAACTCGCGGCTGCGCTCCTGGAGGATGCGCGCGATGCGGAAGAGGTACTTGGCGCGCTCGCTGCCGGGCAGCGTGCTCCAGTCGCGCCGGAACGCCTTCCGCGCGACGCTCACCGCCTGGTCGACGTCCTTGATCGTTGCGCGGGCGATCTCAGCTATCGGCTCCTCTGTCGCCGGATCGACGGTCGTGAACCATTGCCCACCCCGCGGTGCGACTTCCTTACCGCCGATGAACAGGCCGTAGCGGCTCTTGAGCTGGACGATGTCGCGCGACTCCGGCGCGGGCGCGTACTCCCACGGGATCTGCTGGCCGTCGCCCAAGCTCCAGCTCGACGGCGAGGGTGTGCCGCGACCAACGTCCGGGGAGCGGTCGCGCTTGCTGGCCACGACGGCGCGCTGGCCGACCGACTTACCCGCGGATGCCTTTGCACTCACCATGTCAGCCTACATCGGTCGCGTTTCGTGCGCTAGCAGCCGTAGGTGACTTCTTGGTCACTTGTTGTCGCGTGAGTGTTTGCTAGCCTTGTGGCGTGAGCGAGGGGCCGCGCACCAGGTTGGCCGCATACGCATTGTGCGTGGAGGACGGGCGCGTCCTGTTGTCGCGCGTCGCGCCAGGTTATCCCGCCGCTGGGCTATGGACGCTGCCGGGTGGCGGCGTCGACTTTGGCGAAGATCCCGCCGATGCCGCGCGGCGCGAGCTGGCAGAGGAAACCGGCCTCGAGGGCAGAGTCGATGACCTCGCCTTCGTGAACTCGATTTCCGGCGAGGTGTCCGCATCCGGCCTGGGTCCATGGCACGGCGTGCGCATCGTGTACCTCGTCACTGTCACCGGCGGCACCTTGCGTAACGAAGTCGACGAGTCGTCGGACCTTGCCGAGTGGGCGACACTGCCGCATCTCGATGGCCGGCCGGTGGTCGATCTGGTCGACGCCGCGTTAGAGTGGCTGGGCGTCGAGCGGCCGTCGCGCGCGACGTGACTAAACAGTCACCTCATATGGTGGTCGGTGCGGCCGACGATCTGCAGGCGGCACGGGCAATAAGACGCGCCCTAGCCGACAGAGGTTTGAAGGCACGCAGCGTCGATTTCGTGGCGATTTGGACAACTGAGAAGCGCGCGCGGCCCTTGGCGGGTCTAGCGCTGCTGCGCGGCTTGGGTCGGTTTGCCAAGGGGGTATCGACCGTAGTCCTTGACCCGGACCCGCCACAGCGGTGCGCAAGCGCCATCGCCAGCGGCGAAGCCCACGTCGCCTTGGCGCTCACGATCGATCCCATCGCCGGCAGCGTGGCGGTAGCCTTCGACCGACCACGATGACCAAAGGAGCAGCCGCGCGCGAGCTCCTGCCGTTTCACGGCGAGCGCGTCCTGCTGCGCGATGTGCGCCGCGAGGACGCTGACCTGCTCGATGAATGGAACGCCGCGCTTGAGCCCGATAGCTTCAACGACTTTGGCCCGCGTGCGCCAACCGACCGCGACGCGCTGGCGCGCGGCCCTCTGCGCAACGAGCGCAACGGCACGCTCATCATCGAGCGCATCGAGGACAGCCAGCCGCTCGGCACCATCGCCTATCGCAGGGTCAGCTTTGGCCCGCCACCGAACTCTGACGCGTGGCAGCTGGGCATCGACCTGGCGGCGGAGGCACGCGGCCAGGGCTACGGCACGGAGGCGCAGCGGCTGCTCGCCGACTGGCTCTTCGCGACAACGCCCGCCAACCGCGTCGAGGCAGCGACCGACATCGAAAACGTGGCTGAGCAGCGCTCGCTCGAGAAGGCCGGTTACGTGCGCGAAGGCGTCCTGCGCGGCTCCCAGTTCCGGGCCGGCGCGTACCACGACCTCGTGTACTACTCGCGCCTGCGCGACGACCCCTAGACGAAGCGGTCGAGCATCCGCGTTATCAGGAAAAGCACGATCGGCAGGGCGATCGCAGATACAACCGCGCGTAGCGTGCTCGGATCCCACGGCCAGGTCGACTGACGGCGCACTCAACCGACCGGCGCGAGAAGCCGTCCAACGCGGGCGTTGGCGGCGTCGATCAATGCTTCGTCGATCTCGCCGCGCGCGACCAGCGCGTCGATCGCCTCGAGTGCCGGCCGCACGACGTCACCCGCATCACGGGCCGTGTTGGCCAGCAGCAGCAGGTCGTTGCCGGCCCGGATGGCCCGCCGCAAGACCTCGTCCGAGGCGAAGTTTGCACTCAGCGCCCCCGCCATCAGGTCGTCGGTGATGACTGCGCCTCGCCACCCGAGATCGTCGCGCAGCAGGTTGACAGTGGGCGCTGACAGCGAAGCTGGATTGCGCTGGTCGAGCTGGCCGTTGAGGGCATTGCCGACCATGACCAGGTCGCCCGCGCCCGCCGCAATCAAGCGCCGGAACGGGTCGAGCTCGGCCTCCGACCAGGTGTCGGTGATGTCGACGAACTCGCGGTCGGTGTCACCGGTTGCGCTGCCCAGACCAGGGAAGTGCTTGAGCGCCGTCAGCACGCCGCGCTCGCGGTGGCCGGCGATGAATTGTTCGGCCATGGCGACGACCACGCCGGGGTCGGCCGAGAAGCTCCGGGCCAGGGCTCCGATCGACGGGTTGGCCGGGTTGACGTTCAGGTCGACGACCGGCGCCAGGTTGAGATTGATGCCCGCGTCGGCCAGCGTCTGGGCGATGGCCGCGCCCACTCGCAGGGCGTAGTCGGCGTCGTTGCGCCGGCCGATCTTGGCCGCTGTCGGCGTGGCCGGAAAGCCGTCGTCCGGATTGAGGCGCGCCACCGCGCCGCCCTCCTGGTCGATCGCGATGAGCAGCGTTCGACCGCCTGCTGCGGCGCGCAATTCGGTCGTGAGGTCGCGCAGCTGTGAGGGCGACTGGATATTGCGCGCGAACAGGATCACGCCACCCAGGCCGTCGTCGCGGATGGCCCTCAGGATCGGGTCCTCGTTGGCCAGGGCGCTGCCGCGAAATCCCGCAATGAGCATCGCCGCCGCGCGCCGCCGCAGCGAAGGCGGCGTGGGGGCGGGCGTCGGTGTCGACGATGGCGTGGGCGATACGGCGGGGAGCGTCGGCCCGAGCGTGCGCTTCGGGGTCGGGCTGGCGATCTCGCTCAACGAACAGCCCAGCGCCAGCGTGCCCACCGTCGCGGCGGCAGCAACCACGAACTCGCGTCGGCTCAAGGGACGCGGCACGGCGCCTAGTCGATCGTGAAGTAGTCGGGGCCCTGGTATGCCCCGGTCTTCTCCTTGCGGATCTGCATCAGCACGTCGTTGAGCAGGCTGCTCGCGCCGAATCGGAACAGGTC
>DATBRX010000206.1:0-11166 GCA_036560085.1 Candidatus Limnocylindrales bacterium | reverse complement strand
CAGCTCTTCGTCGTCGCCTTCCGTGCGCCACAACGTCATGGCGGCGAAGGCCAGGAAGAGCACGCCGCCGATCGCCTGCAGGACATGGAGCGGCAGCATCGCGGCGAAGGCCACGCCGATGACAACAGCCAAGCCGTTGATGAGCGCTGCGGCTGTGGCGATGCCGGCGAGGACGACCACCGGCCGGTAGCGTGCCGTGAATGCGATGGTGACGAGCTGGCTCTTGTCGCCAAGCTCGGCCAGCAGGATCACGCCAAAGGAAAGGGCGAAGGCCTCCACGAAGTGCTCATCGTCTCAGGCCGAGCGGAAACGCGCCCTATCATGGGAGCACGGGGTGTAGCGCAGTCCGGCAGCGCACATGCTTTGGGAGCATGAGGTCGTGGGTTCGAATCCCACCGCCCCGACCACCAAGCCGGTGCTCGTCAGGCGGCTGGAGCCCTAGACTCGCCGGCCATGGGCCTCCTCACCTTCAGTTACAACATCACCCTGGATGGTTGCGTCGACCACCGCGAGGGGATCGCCGACGACGAGACGCACGCCTTCTACACCGGCCTCCTGGACGAGGCCGGGGCCATGCTCTGGGGTCGCGTCACCTACGAGATGATGGAGAGCTACTGGCCGGCCGTCGCCCGCGGCGACGAGGAGGCGCCATCGGCCATGCGCGAGTGGGCAATCAAGCTGGAGGCCAAGCCCAAGTACGTGGTCTCGGCGACGCGCGCGGACTTCCCCTGGAACAACAGCCACCACATCGCGGGCGACCTGCGCGACGCCGTCCAGAAGCTCAAGGACGCCACGCCGGCCGGAGTGCTGCTCGGCAGCGGCAAGCTGGCGACCGAGCTCGAC
Source organism: Candidatus Limnocylindrales bacterium (assembly GCA_036560085.1). GTDB lineage: Bacteria > Chloroflexota > Limnocylindria > Limnocylindrales > CSP1-4 > JALYGJ01. Next base: position 10,323 of record DATBRX010000206.1, on the reverse strand, counting down.
CGGCTGGACCTGATCGACGAGTACAGGCTGCTCGTCCATCCCAGGATCGCCGGCCATGGCCCGACGCTGTACCAGGGCGGACTGCCCGCCACGCGCGAGCTCGAGTTGATGTCGGCGAAGCCACTACGCAACGGAGCGGTGGCGATGCACTACCGCCGCGCGCGCTGACTCACGCCGACCGGAACCCCGCCAGCGCGAGCGCGCGGCCCATCTGAAAGCGCAACGCGCCGCCGGGAGGCGGCGGGCATAATACGGTCGCCGTGCAAAGGAGAATCCATATCCTCGCCCTGGTTCTAGCGCCTGCCCTTCTCTCAGCGGTTTTCGTGCCGGCCGTTGACGCCGCACCAAATGACAGCATCGGCTTGAGTGCGACCTACGACGTCAGCGCCAACCTGCAGTGGTCCAATCGGCGGCTGGTCGTGAACAGCACCGCGACGGTCAAGAACACGTCGTCCTCGAACGTGACCGGCCTGACGTTCAACCTCGTGCCGGCCAAGATCGGGCGGATAAACATGAACGGCGTGACCGTCAACGGCAGCGCAGCTTCAACGACGGTCGATGACATGAACCTCATCGTGCACCTCAACAACGCGCTCGCGCCCAATGCCAGCGCCGACGTGACGATCCGCTACTCGGCCACGTTCAACTCCACCAACCCGAACCGCAAGTGGCTGTTCGCCCTGCGCCACGGCATCGTCACCGCGTACCGCTGGATCCCGTGGTTGAGCAACCGCTACCCATTCAAGACGCCGCTCTTCGGTGACGCGTTCACGACCCAGGTTGCGAGCCGCGTCGATGTGAGCATCACGGCCGACCGTGGCGGCCTCATTTACGCCGCGCCCGGGACGCGCACCTCGGTCAACGGCAACACCCAGAACTTCGTCGCGTACAACGTCCGCGACTGGAACTTCAGCGCCAGCCCGGACTATCACGTCGGCACGGAGATGCACGGCGGGGTCCAGTTCGAGTACTACACGATCAACCAGTCGCAGAGCGCCTTTGCCAGGTACGCCAAGCAGGCCTTCGACAAGTACGTGCCCCTGGTGGGCGCGTATCCGTACAGCAAGCTCTTCATCGCCGAGACGAGCCCGGGCTTCGCGATGGAATCGCCACAGGGCTTCTGGATCCCCGATAGCTATGCGCCCAAAGACGTCCAATTCGCGGTGATCCACGAGGTCGCCCACGCCTGGTTCTACGGGGCAGTCGGCAGCGACCAGGCCACCCAGCCCTTCGCCGATGAAGCGGTCGCAGAGATGCTGACGCGGCTCATCGCGGGCAATCGCGGCGCCCATTGCGCGAACGACAACCTCGATGGTTCCGTCTACTCGTACACCTCCGATTGCTACTACGAGGTCATCTACATCCAGGGCACCAACTACCTCAATGCCTACCGCAGGCGCGTCGGTGACGCGAATTTCTGGCAGGGCATGCGTGCCTACATCGCGCAGTACAAGTGGAAGATGGGCGGCACCAAGCAGCTGCTGACGACGCTCGACGCCCACTCTGGCGGCAAGGGTGGCGGCCATCACGCGCGCTTCCCGAGCCTCTTCCCAGCTGGGAGCTGATCGCGAACTGGGGGCACGTCGTGCCCAGTTTGGTTGCACCGGGCTTTCAGATCGCGCAACGCCGTCAGTATCAGTCGTTTTGGTTGACAAGTACGGTTCACAGCAGCCAGTCGGTTCGGTCATGCTTCGGGCGTGCTGAGTCGGCTGGGCGAGCCGTGTCGCCGCCCGATCAAGTGGGTACTGCTGCTTGCGACGCTGCTTGGGTTACTGGGCCTTGCGCCCGTGCCAACAGCGGCGGCTGCTGATGCCCCGAACAGCCTGGGCTTGACCGCGACCTACGACATCAACGCGATGATCCATTGGAACGCGAATCGGCTGAGCGTCACCAGCGTCGCGACGGTGACCAACACGACCGAGAACGTCGTCGAGGCGATGACGTTCAACTTCATCCCGGCGCGCATTGGAAACCTCGCGCTGAACGAGGTGCGCGTTGGCGAGGAGGGCGCGAACGCTCAGATCGATGACGCCAACCTAATCGTGAGCATGCCCGTGCCGCTCGACCCGGGCGCGCAGACGACGGTCACGATCGTCTACGACGCGACGTTCAACACGGGCTCCAAGAACAAGAAGTGGCTCTTCTCGAAGATCGACAACGTAGTTACCGCTTACCGCTGGATCCCGTGGCTGAGCAAGCGCCACCGCTGGTCGACGCCCAACTTTGGCGAGACGTACGTCACCCAGGTAGCGAGCGACGTCCGAGTGACGCTGTCCAGCGATCGCCCCGGCGTGAAGTACGCCACCACCGGCCACCAGACCGAGGGCGACGGCATGACCCAGGTCTTCGTCGCTCACAACGTGCGCGACTTCAACTTCAGCGCGAGCCCGCGCTACAAGGTGTCCACGAGCGATGTCAACGGCGTGACGCTGTCCACCTACACGTTCTCGCTGAAAGCCAGCGCGCTCAGTGGTTACACGCGGACGGCGTTCAACGAGTTCAGCGACAAGGTGGGTCCCTACCCGTACGAGACGCTCGACGTCGCCGAGATCCCGCGCGGTGGTGGCATGGAGTCACCGGGCATGCTCTGGATCCCGAGCAATGCCACGAGCGGATCGCGCAAGCGCTACCTCGTCACTCATGAAGTGGCGCACCAGTGGTTCTATTCGGTGGTCGGCAACGACCAGGCGACGGATCCATTCGCCGACGAAGCGGTGGCAGAGTTCCTGGTGCGCACGATCATCGGCTTTCGCAGCTCCAAGTGCGGCGAGACGAGGCTCGACGGCAGCGTCTACGACTACGGTTCGCGCTGCTACTACGAAGTCATCTACGTCCAGGGGGCCGACTACCTGAACGAATACCGCGACCGAGTCGGTGGTGATGCCTTCTGGGCCGGCCTGCGCGCCTATTACGAGAGGTTCCGCTTTGGCCTGGGCGGCAATTACGAGCTGCTCCAGACGCTCGATGAGCAGGCCGGCGAAAGCGGCGGCGGCCACGAGGCGCGCTTCCCGAGTCTCTACCCGCCCGAGTCCTGAGGCAGGCTCCTTCCCGCACGGCTCGTGGCGCTTGGATTGACGCTCCGCGCCCGCCCATTTAGCATGGCAATCCCGACTGGATCAGTCGGGATTAACGCTGAGGTGGCGGGTGGAACTGGGCTCACTGATCGCCGGCCTGATGACCGGACTGCGCGAGGGCGTCGAGGCGGCGCTGATCGTGAGCATCATCCTGGCGTACCTCTCCAAGACTGGCAATCGGCGCCACTTCAGCAAGATCTGGATGGGCACGGCCGCTGCGGTCGTGGTCGCGCTCGTGATCGGCATCGGGCTCTTCGTCACGGTGGGTGGGTTCGAGGAGCCGTACGAGCAGCTGTTCGAGGCGAGCACGATGATCCTCGCCACCGCTGTTCTGACGTGGATGCTTTTCTGGATGCGCCGCCAGGCGCGCTCCGTGAAGGGCGAGCTACAGGCCGCTGTTGATCGCGTCCTGACAGAGGGCAGCGCGTGGGGACTGGCGCTCCTCGCATTCACTGCCGTCATTCGCGAAGGCGTGGAGACGTCGCTGTTCCTGGTCGGCCAGGTGAACGCGGCGGCCGCGGAGGGCGCGGGTGCCGAGCTCGGCACGCTGCTCGGCGCGCTCATTGGCCTGGCGATCGCGGTCGCGATCGGCTGGATGATCTACACCGGCGCGCGGCGGATCAACTACGGCACCTTCTTCCGACTCACCGGCCTGGTGCTCGTCTTCATTGCCGCCGGCCTGCTCAGCCACGCCGTGCACGAGCTGATCGAGGTCAGCTGGATCACCGTCCTGACCGGGACTGCGTTCGACATCAGCGCGGTGCTGCCCGACGACGCGGGCGTGGGCCTGTTCCTGCGCGCGCTGTTCGGCTATGCGGCCGCGCCGGAGGTGCTGACGCTGATCGTGTATCTCGCCTACCTGGTGCCGGTGCTCATCCTGTACCTGCGGCCGGTCCCGGTCGCGCCGGCGCAGCCACAGGCGGCCGCGGCGCCCACGACCCCGGCGCCGTCCTAGGCCTTCGGCTCCTGCGCCGCGCGGCGCAACCGCTCCTCCGGCGCGGGGTGCGTCCGGAACAGCGCGAACAGCGATAGGTCGTAGGCGATCTTCAGGACGCCCGTCGCGATCAGCGGCACTGCCAGCCCAAGCGGCACGAGCAGCGCGCCGGCGATGGCCGGCCCGGGCACCAGAGCAATCGCGCGGGCAAGGCTGGTGATGCCCGCCGCGGCCGTGCGCTCCGCCGGCTCGACCACGGCCATCGTGTACGACTGGCGCGTCGGCACGTCCATGGATGACAGCGCCGCCCGGGCAAGCCACAGGGGAGCGGCGATGGCGAAGCTCGGCGCCAGGGCGACGCCGAACAGGAAGAGGCTCGATGGGATGTGGGTGAAGACCATCGTGTTGATGAGCCCGATCCGGCGCGACAGCCACGCCGCCACCGGGAAGGACAGCGCCGCGAGCAGGTTGGCTCCGAACAGCAGCGCGCCAACGGCGGCCGGTTCAGCCCCGAACGCGGCCACGAAGAAGTAGGCGATGAAGCTCTGCACCGTGAACGACCCGGCGAACGAGTCGAGGCCGTAGAGGATGGACATGCGCCTGACGATGCCGCGCGACTGGTCGATTGCGAGCCTCTTCTGGATCCGCTCGCCGGTCTCCGCGCGCGCGTCCAGGCGCGACTGGATGACGAGGCACACGAGGCCGATCAGCCCGTACAGGACGAAGGCCGGCAGGTAGATGTTTGCGCCGCTCAACCCGAGCGCGGCGCCGATGGCCGGGAATAGGCCGATCGCCAGCGCACCGAGCGCGGCCGCGAGCGCGGCGAGCAGGTTGTAGAGCGCGAAGGCTGCGGTCCGCTGCTCGGGCGGCACGGCCTGCGGCAGGAGCGCCTGGTCGACTGTCTGGAGGCCGGTCGACTCGTTGGCATTGACCGCGACCATGCCGCTGAGCGCGATCGCGGCGAGCAGCAGCGGCTGGCTGCCGAGGAGCGGCACCAGCGCCGCGGCCATCATCAGCGCCGAGCCTGCCATCAGCAGCCGCTTGCGCCCGATGCGATCGCCGTACAGCGCGATGACCAGCGTCAGGCCCAGGGTGCCGGCGAGAGCCGCCGACAGGACCAGTCCGATCTGGCCCCCGTCGAGCCCGATTCCGGCCAGGTACAGGCCCAGCGCGACCGAGTTCAGGCCGAAGGCAAAACTGCGCAGAGTGCGCGCCAGAAGTACGATCCGACCGTTGCGGTCGACCGCAAGCGCAGGCCGAAGCACCGAGCGAGCGGGGCTTCGACCGGAGCGCGCAGCAGCGCCCGGCGGGGCGTCTGCGGAGGCAGGCGTTTCGCGGGAATCGGGCTTGCGGTGCATCGGCGCCACACTAAACGACCAGTCGGTAGTACTTCCGGCCTATACGTCGCGGTACCATCGGGTACAGCGCATAGAGGGACCATCTCGCCCTCCCTCGGCCATACCGGGCGACCCGTCGTCTGTTCAAGGTGCCAATCGACCAGCTCGCCCTGCTGTTTCTCGTCGTCATCGCGGCGAATCTGCTCGTGCTGCTCGCCCTCCAGTTCGCGTGGCGCGGCCGCCGCAGCCAGACCGAGCCTGACCGGCAGCCCGCTTTGACGCAGGGCGACGGGGCAGCCGATGGTTCGCTGCGTCTGCTGACGAGCGCGTCCGCCCTGCCGCCGCAGCTCTACCAGCGCGTCGTCCGCGTGGCCAGCCTCGTTTTCATTCTCGCGGCGATGGTCGATGTCCAGCTAACGGCGACCGGGCCGGTCACGGCGATCATGGTGTTTCTGGCCGTTGGCGCGATCGCGGTGGTGCTGTCGCAGGAAATCCTGCCGGCTGGTCGGCTTGGCCGGTGGCGCCTGCCGATCGAGGCTGGCGTGGCCATCATTTTCGTGACCGGGCTGCTGGTGCTCACCGGTGGCAACACAAGTCCGTTCTTCTTCGGCTACATCCTGCTCGTGGGCGCGGCTGCGCTGTGGGCATCCGAGTTTGGGGCACTGCTCCTGGCAGTGGCAACGAGCCTGGCCTATCTGATCGGCGTGCTCGTGCCACTCAACAGCGCGCCCTCGACCTCCGCTGATATCGGCCGGATCGCGTTCAACCTCATCGCTCTCGCTCTCGTCGCCTACGTCTGCGCGATCGTCGGCCGCGAGCAGCGCCGCGCGCGAGAGGAGGCGCTGCGCCTGTCGCGCTATGACTCATTGACCGGACTCCACAGTCGCGACTTCTTCCTCGCTGAGATGGAACAGGAGATCCTGCGCGCCGGGCGCAGCGGCCGGCCATTCGCGCTGCTGATGCTCGACCTCGACGGGCTTAAGGCGGCGAACGATCGCTTTGGCCATGCATCGGGCGACACCCTGCTTCGGGCGGTTGCCGACACGCTGCGTGGCGACATCCGCATCACTGACGTGGCCGCGCGCTGGGGTGGCGACGAGTTCGTCCTGCTACTGCCAGAAACGGATCTCAACGGGGCGATGCTGGTCGCCGATAAGGTGCGCATTTCCATTGGCCGGCTGGCGCTGCCGCACGACGGGCTGGTTGTGCGCACGTCGGCTTCGATCGGCCTAGTCACCTACCCCGATGACGGCCGGTCAACGACCGAGCTCATGCGCCGTGCCGACCTCGCCATGTACGAAGCCAAGCGGCGCGGACGCGACCAGGTAGTGCGCTTCGCGCGCGCAGCCAAGCCGGAGTCCGGACCGGCTGCGACGAAGCCGATCGGCGTTGTCGACGCGTCGGTCGCGACGGGCGACGGCGCGACCGGTCCGCTGACGGGCATGCCTGCGCCGGCGGTGGTTGTGACCGCGGAGGGTGGATCGGTGCCGGCGGCGCCCGTTCCAACCGCTCCCGCCGCGCCACCCGAGCGGCCCGCCGTGCCCTCACCCTGGGTGGGCCGCGCGCCATGGGAGTCGACCGGCAACTAGTAGCATCGCTCCATGAGTGAAGAGGGCCAGCGGCCTGGCCTGGGCTTTGGCACCCGCGCGCTGCGCGCCGCCACGACCCCGCCGCAGGTCGACCAGAAACCCGACTCCGTACCGATCTACAACGCCGTCACCTACTCGACCGAATCAGCTGCCGAGCTGGCCGACGTCCTGGGCGACACCAAGCCCGGCTATGCCTACTCGCGTATCGACAATCCCACGGCCACGGCACTATCCACGACGCTCGCCGAGATCGAGGGCGCGGAATCGGCCTACGTCTTCGCCAGCGGCATGGCCGCGATCCACGCCACGTTCGTGGCACTGCTGAAGCAGGGCGACCATGTCGTCGCTGCGCGCCAGATCTATGGCAGCGTGCAGCATCTGCTCGACAAGATCCTGCCGCGCTTTGGGATCGAGACGACGTTCGTCGACGCCACGGATCTTGACGCGGTCGCGGCGGCCTTCCGGCCCAGCACGCGGCTGCTGCACGTCGAGACGATCGCCAACCCGACAATCGTCGTTTCCGATCTCGCGGCGCTGATCGAGCTGGGCCACAGCCGCGGCACCACGGTCAGCGTCGACAACACGTTCGCGTCACCGTGGCTGTGCCGCCCGGCCGAGTTGGGCGCCGACCTGGTGATCGAGGCGCTCACCAAGTGGATCGGCGGCCATTCCGACGTGCTTGCGGGCGGCGTGTCGGGCCGCGCCGACCTGATCGCCGCCATCCGGCGCGTCCAGATCGACACCGGTGGCACGATCGCGCCGATGAGCGCCTTCCTGGTGCTGCGCGGAATCGAGACGCTCCACGTGCGCATGGAGCGCCACAGCGCCAACGCTCTCGCACTCGCGCGCCACCTGGAGGGCGCGGGGCTCAACACGGTCAGCTACCCCGGGTTGCCGTCACATCCCCAGTTCGCAGTTGCCCAACGTCAGTTACGCGTCGGCGGCGGCATGATGGCTTTCGAGCTGGCCGATCGCGCGACCGCTGAGCGGTTCCTCGACGCGCTCGCGCTGCCGCCGCGCACTGCTTCCCTGGGCAGCGTCCGCACCATCGCGGTCCACCCGCCGTCGAGCACGCACCGCCAGCTGGACTCGGCTGAGCTCGCGGCGATCGGGATCCCCGACGGCCTGGTGCGCGTCTCAGTCGGACTGGAGGAGATCGACGACCTCATTGCCGACTTCGACCAGGCACTCGCGGCCGCCCAGGCGCGTGCCGCGGCGGGAATAGGGACATAGCAAGCACGACTCTGGGCGCGAGACGCGCCATGGCGCTCAATCCCCTCGGCCGGCTCGGCTGGCTCGCCTGGCACACGCTGACCAGCGTCAAGTTCGCCGTGCTGCAGATCAGCATCCTCGCGGTGGCCGGCGTGTTCGGCGCGGTGCTGCGCCAGCTACCGGCGTTCGCGTTGCACGATCCGGCCGCGTACGCCGACGAGATGGCCCAGATCCATTCCGCGTACGACCCGCTCAGCGTGCTCGGGCTCAACATCGGGCCGGGCATGGTCGATCTCTTCGAGCGGCTGGGCCTGTTCCGCGTCTTCAGCGCGCCGTGGTTCGTGTTCCTCCTGACGCTGCTCGTCGTGAGCATCGTCGTGTGCACGCTCGATCGGCTGCCCGACCTGTGGCGCACCGCGCACCGCGTCCGCATAGCCCAGGCCGCGCCCTTCTTCGATTTGCGCCTCGACCACCGCGCCGCCTATGCCGATGCGGGCACGGGCGGTGCCGAGGCGCTCAGGGAGGTGCTGCGCGGCGGGCGCTACCGCGTGCGCGAGGAGGTCGCCGACGAAAAGGACGGCGCGGCAGGAGTGCTGCACCTGTACGGCGACAAGAACCAGTACCTGAAGCTGGCCACGCTCTTCACCCACCTCGGCCTGATCCTGTTCCTGGCCGGCGCAGCGGTGACCACCGCGTTCGGCTACGAGACCGTGGTGTTCCTGGGGGAAGGTCAGACGGCACCCGTGCGGGCAGTCGGTACCCCCGACAACCTGCTGGTCAAGAACATCCACTTCGAGGCTCCCACCCGACCGGACGGCTCGTTTGCCGACTTCCGGACCGACCTCGCGGTCTACCGCAACGGTGTGCAGGTGGCGCGCAAGATCATTCGCGTCAACGACCCCCTCGAGGTCGATGGCTACGTCTTCCACCAGAACACCTTTGGCCCGGCCGAGAACCTGTCGATCTGGGATGCCAACGGCGCGCTGGTCTGGGATGGGCCGGTGCTGCTCGACGGCACCCTGGCCGGCCTGCCGCAGGGCTTCCTGACAATCCCCGGTTCGCAGATGGGCCTGCTGGTGGTGCTCAACCGCGCTACTGACGGCACGGCGCTCCTGGCGCTGAGCGGTATCACCGCCGATGAGTTGCCCAACGGGGGCAACGTGTGCTTTCTGCAGGTGCTGGGCCTGGGCGCGACGAGCGAGCCGGGCACGACGTGCGGCTACACCATCGGCTGGGCGTCGGCCGGCGCCTACACCGGCATGGTCATAAAGCGCGACCCGGGGCAGTGGTTCATCTGGATCGCCTATGCGTCGCTGATCGTGGGCCTCGCCCTGACCTTCTACTTCCCGCGCCGGCGCGTCTGGGCGCGCCTTGACGGGGAGCGGCTCGAGTTGGCCATGGCGGCCGACCGATACGTGGACGTGGAGCGCGAGTTCGGCCAGCTCCAGGACGAGCTGTCGGCTCGACTACGTAACCGGCCCGAGTCCCGTTTGCAACCGAATTCCAGCTCCGGACGGCCGTAGACTCGGTGCCAGCCGTGCAGTGTCGGCTGGGTGGTCGGCTGCGACCGTGCGCGGGACGAGGGAGGGACTTTCGACGATGGTGCTCGACCTGGACCAGCAGAGCGTCGGCGTCAGCCACGGCGCCACTGAAGGCGGCGCAAATGGCAGCGGCCGCTCTGCGCCGCGTGGCGGTGGCGCCGCAGGCCCATCAACCGGCAGCGGCATGACCGCCCGTCAGGTCGCCACCAGCGCGATCTCAAACACGCGGGTCGAGTCGACCCAGGACTTCCTCAGCCATGCCGGCGCCGACATCTACGGCCAGTACGTGTTCGGCGACGAGGCGCAGCGCCAGTACCTTGCCAAGCCCATCGCCGCCAAGCTGCGCCGCACCACGGCCGGACTCGAGCCGTTCGACCCGCAGATCGTCGATGCCGTGGCGCACGGTGTGAAGGAGTGGGCACTGGCCCACGGCGCGACGCACTACACGCACTGGTTCGTGCCGATGACCGGCTCCACCGCCGAGAAGCACGATTCGTTCCTCGTGCCGACGGGCGACGCCAAGACCATCGCCGAGTTCAGTGGCAAGAACCTCGTCCAGGGCGAGCCGGACGCGTCGTCCTTCCCGAGCGGTGGCATTCGTGCCACCTTCGAGGCGCGCGGCTACACCGCGTGGGA
>DATBRX010000205.1:0-2974 GCA_036560085.1 Candidatus Limnocylindrales bacterium | reverse complement strand
ACGACGCTGAGCAGCACGCCCAGCAGTGCAACGAGGATGCCCAGCCAACGCGCCCAGCTGCGGTGCCTCAGCACGAAGGCACCGATCAACAGCTGCAGCACACCGAACACCATGAGTGTGCCCGGCGACGCGCTGACGACCGCGCGGAGCTGATCGCGCGTCGGCTTGAAGACGACCAGATCAACGCTGCGCAGGCGCTGCACGAGATCGGTCAGCGCCGGACCCTGCGTCAGGAGCCATGCCCCCAGAACCGCGAGGACGACGCCCATGATCACGAGCAACATTGCCGCGAGCGCTACGAACGCAGAGGTGCCATAGGTGGGCGCGGCCGCGCCCCAGGTTTGCGCTTGCGGGTAGCCGGGCGCGCCGTAACCGGGCTGGGCATCGCCCGGTGACTGCCACTGACCGGGCAGATTCGCGGCTCCCGGTGGCGGACCTTGCCAGCCTTGGTTCGGCGGCTGCGGGTAGCTCGGTGGCGCAGGTGGGGCCGGTGGTGCCGGTGGTGCCGGTGGCGCGACGTTGATAGTCGTGGTCGGCTCCAGGGGATCGACCGCCATCGGTGTAGCCGGCGGCGGAGGCGGCGTCTCCGGATAGACCGGGTGTTCCTTGGTTTCCTCGTCGTCGCTCGTCATGACCGCTCCAAAAACAACAACGCCGGCCGACCTTGCGGACGGCCGGCGCTTCCTATGCGGAAGTATCCGCCCTCAGCGAGCGGCGAACCAGGCCTTGGCCATCCAGAGGGCATAGATGACGCCTGCCCAGATGGCGATCCAGATGATGCCGCCCACCAGGCCGTCGCGCGCGCCCAGTTGGCCGAGGCCACCGAGAACGCCGAGCACACCCCAGATGATGCCGCCGATCCGGCCCCACGTTCGGCCCTTCCAAATGCCCCAGCCAGTCAGCAGGAACAGCGCCGCGAAGATCCAAACAACTACAGCGGCGAAGACGCCGAGGCCGGCGAAGAAGCCGGCACCGCCGGCGGCGTTAAAGATGGAATCGAACATGCTCGTAACCGCGATGGCCAGGGCTCCGGCCAAGATCAGCAGAATGCCGATCAAATAGAACCAGATCGCGCTCAGCGTCACGCCGAGCGGTCGGGACGCCGGGGCCATTCCGCCCGCGCCGCCCCAGCCCATCGGCTGCTGCGGCGGCGGTGACCACTGCGGCGTTTGCTGCTGCTGATCCACGTACTACCCTCCCTGCGCTATGTCGCTACCCGCTCATGGGCGATGGGCGCATGCGCGCCGGCGGGTGAGCAAATACGAACAGGCCGAGTTTACGAGCGCCGACGAGCACCCGCGCGCCGATTTCGACGTGTTGGAGATTGGCCAACCGGGTCGGTCAGTCGGTGCCGAAAATCTTGGCGAGCTCGAACGGGGCGGTTTCCTCGAGCTGGTCGTAACGGCAGTCTGCGGGCTGCTTGTCGGGACGCCAGCGCTGGAAGGTCGTCGCGTGGCGGAAGCGATCGCCCTGGAGATGGTCGTATGCGACCTCGGCGACGCGCTCGATGCGCAGTGGCTCCCATGACAGATCCTTGCCGCGGTTCCAGCGGCTTGTCGCGCCGGGCATGCGCGTGCCGCTCGCATCGGACGCGCCGTAGCCGGCCCATTCCGCCCACTCGGCCCACGGATGATGCTTCAGCGCGTCCTTGCGCAAAGGCTCGAGCTCAGAAACGAGTGCCGCACGCTTGTCCCAGGTGAACGACGAGGTGATCCCGACGTGATGCAGGTCGCCCTTGTCGTCGTACAGCCCGAGCAGCAGCGATCCAATGTGCGTCCCCGGGCCGTTCTTGTGCCAGCGGAAGCCGGCGACGACGCAGTCGGCCGTCCGGGCGTGCTTGATCTTGAGCATCACGCGTTTGCCCGGCTGATAGGGCGCATCGAGCGGCTTCGCGATCACGCCGTCGAGGCCGGCGCCCTCGAAGCGGTTGAACCAATCGCGCGCGAGCTCGACGTCGCGCGTCGCCGGCGTGAGGTGGATGGGCGGCTGGACATTCCTGAGCTGCCCCTCGATGAGGGCGCGCCGCTCACCCTGGGGAGTCGCGCGGAGGTCCCTGTCGTCGAGTGCCAGCAGATCCCAGCCGACGAAGCTCGCCGGCGTCTGCTCGGCCAGCATCTTGACGCGTGACGCCGCGGGATGGATGCGCAACAGGAGCGACTCGAACTCAAGCCCGTCGTCGCCCGGGATGACGATCTCGCCATCGAAGATGCAGCGCTCGGGCAGGTTGGCTTTCAGCGCCGGGCCCAGCTCCGGGAAGTAACGGTCGAGCGGCTTGAGGTCGCGGCTCTGGATGTACGTCTCGTCGCCGTCGCGAAACACGATCGCGCGAAAGCCGTCCCACTTGGGTTCGAAGAGCCAGCCGTCGCCCGTGGGCAGAGATGGTGAAAGCTTGGCGAGCATCGGCTCGATCGGGGGCTCGAAGGGGAGCTTCACGGGCACCGACTATAGGCGGTGGTCGTACAGGCGGCGGCCGGAACAGCCGCCCAAGGTGGCGCGCGTGGTAGCGTCAGCGGTTGATGCCCGACCAGCGCTTCCGCGGCGATCCATACGCCGCGCTCGATGTTCGCCACGAAGCCACCGACGCGCAGATCAAGCGCCGCTGGCGCGAGCTTGCGCGCGAGCACCACCCCGATCGCGCCGCGGGCGATGCGGATGCGGCGGCCACGCTGACCGCGCGCATGGCGCGGATCAACGCCGCGTACGACGTGCTCCGCGACCCGGTCCGCCGCGCGGCGTACGACAGCTCGCCCGCCGGGCGGCGCTCAAGGGCAGAAAGCGGAGCGGCAGCTCGTGGGCCGCTCTTCGGTGAAGACGTGCCGTTCGCGGGCGAGCGTGGCGGGCCGCCGCCGCCACCGCGGACGACGCCGGTCACGGCGCGCTTCGACACCAGCGCCGGCTTGCGGCCGCGCAACAGCAGGACGGGGGCGCCGCCGGCCACCATGCGCGGCATGTACCCCAGGGCGCGGCGCGACTC
>DATBRX010000204.1:0-3628 GCA_036560085.1 Candidatus Limnocylindrales bacterium | reverse complement strand
CAGCCAGCCGTCGACCTTCACCCCAACATGCGCTGCCATCCGGTGAAGTATCTTCGACGGCATGGCGAAAGAGCTGCGCGTTCTGATCGAGGAGCCGCCCAAGGGCAAGCGCTGGGTGGCGATCGCGGCCGACTGGCCGGGCCTCGAGCGCAACGGCAAGTCGGCCGCCGACGCAGTCGCCAAGCTGACCACGTATCTGCCGCGCTACCTGCGGGTCGCGGGACGGGCGGGCCTGGGCCCCGATTTCGAGCGCCAGACCAAGCCCACCATCATCGGCCAGCACACCGGCACGGGCTCGACCGATTTCTGGGGCATCTCCTTCGCCCCGTCTGCGGAGGACCACAAGCCCGTCGCGGACGGCGAGTTCGAGCGCCGGCTGGCGCTGCTGCGCGCGGCGTGGGCGGAGTTCGACGAGGTTGCGGCGCGCGTCTCAGAGGAGCTGCGGCCCGGCGTGCGCGGCGGCGGCCGAAGTCGCGACGCGATCATTCGCCACGTCCTGGTGGTCGAGGGCAGCGACTTCGCCGCACGCGTCAAGGTGCCGACCGATTTCGAGAACCCGGCGACGCGGACGCTCGCGCACCGCAAGAAGCACCGCGAGCGCTACGTCAAGGCCATGCGTGGGTGGCGCCGGGACGATTTGCCGCTGGGCAAATGGACCCTGCTGTACCTCCTGCGCCACACGGCCTACCACGTGCTCGATCACACATGGGAGATGCAAGACCGAGATTTGTCCGCGTCCTGACCGCGATCTCGCCCACTTCCTGATCAAACTGCAGCGTGGCGACCCTTAACCAGCTGCAGGACCGCGTTTCCCCGCCAGATTCACGTCAGCCTGCCGTCTGACCGACTTTCCTGTCTCTCCCCGCACGCCTACAAGGCGCCGGCCGGCGACAGCCTGTTTAGCGGTTGCCAAGCCGTCATCTGCCCGGGAATACAGGGAGCCGATCGAGCCAGGTGCACGCAGCTGACCAGAAGCAGGCCGCGACTTGTGGCTAGCGCGCGTCTCCGCGCTGCGCGGCGGTCATGCGCCCGGCCAGCGGCTCACCCTCGGCGCGCAGCCGGGCGGACGTGGCCCGTCCCCTGGCTGCGGCACCGGCGGGTGTTCGGCGCACCTCGATCGTTGATCCGGAGGCGAACACGCGCTTGCCGCCGTAGTCCGCGGGCCGTGCGCCTTCGTTGACCTTGACGTTGCGGCCCAGGCGCACTCCCGCGGGGATGACCGCGCGCTTGCCGACGACCGTTATGCCGGTGTTGAGACGCGTCGGCTCCTGGCGGTTGGCGGTCTCAAAGTCGGACCCAAAGCCCACGACCGCATTCGGCCCGATCGATACGTTCTTGTCCACGATCGCCCGGTCAACCACGGCACCCGCGCGGATGACCGTGTCGAACATCACGATCGAGTCGCGCACCACGGCGCCCGGATCGACGCGCACTCCGGGCGACAGCACACTCCGCTCGACGGTGCCCCAGATCTGACAACCGTGCGAGATCAGCGAGCGGTGGACGGACGCGGTCGGCCCGACGCGCGCCGGCGAGCGCTCCTCTGACCGCGTATGGATGAGCCACTCGTTGTCGTACAGGTCGAGCCCGGGATGCTCCTCGAGCAGGTCCATGTGCGCCTGCCAGTAGCCGGCGACGGTGCCGACGTCCTGCCAGTAGCCGTCGAACTCGTAGCCGAACACGCGCGCGCCGCCGTCGAGCATGGCCGGGATCACGTCCCGCCCGAAGTCGGTGCGTGAATCGTCGAGCCAGGCCAGCAGCGCCTTTTTCGAGAAGACGTAGATGCCCAGCGACGCGAGGTCGCTCTTGGGCTGCGATGGCTTCTCCTGCCACTCGGTCACGCGCCCGTCGTCAGCGAGCGCCAGGATGCCGAAGCGCGATGCCTCACCAATCGGCACGCGCTGGACGGCGACCGTCACGTCGGCGCGGTTGCGCCGGTGGAACTGGACGAACGGCTGGTAATCCATCTTGTAGATGTGATCGCCGGCGAGGATGAGGACGACGTCACCAGGTTGCTGGCGGATCATCTCAATGTTGACCAGCACGGCGTCCGCGGTGCCGCGATACCACTCCGACGCGCGGCCGCGAGCGACGTACGGCTGGAGCAGGCGAATGCCGAGCTTGGTCCGATCGAGGTCCCACGGTCGGCCGGCGCCGATGTGATCGTTCAGCGAGCGCGGGTTGTACTGCGTCAGCACGAGCACGTTGTCGATCTCGCTGTTGACGCAGTTCGACAGCGTGAAATCGATGATCCGGTACTTGCCCGCGAACGGGACGGCGGGCTTCGCGCGGACGGCGCTCAGGATCGACAGGCGCTCGCCTTCGCCGCCGGCGAGCACGACCGCGGTAACGCGCTTCACGCGCGAATGCTAGCGCCCCCCAATTGCTGGGCGGACGTGAGCCGCCCGCTTACCAGTGGAGCGGGGCCTTGGATGTGGGCATGTACTTGACGGGGTCGACGCCCTTGCGGTTGAGCCACACGCCGAAGTGGAGGTGCGGCCCGGTCGAGCGGCCCGTTGAGCCCATCAGCCCGATGAGCTGGCCCTGGTCGACATGCTTGCCCTTCTTGATGCCGTCGATCGGGCGCGCCTGGAGGTGAACGTAGATCGTCTTGATGCCATTGCCATGGCTGAGGATGACCACCCAGGCGCGGTCGGTGCCGTGGTACCACGGTTCGCGGCCGACATAGGCGACCGTGCCGTCGGCGGCGGCACGAACCGGCGTGCCGCGGCTGTTGGCGATGTCGATGCCGGCGTGGAAGTGCGCGCAGTCACCACGTCGCGGCTCCATCCTGAAGCCGGTGCAGCCGTAGGGCTGCGTCTCGCGGCCAACGGTCGGCCACTCCATGTACGGCGCGCTGCGCGCGGTGACGACGGATAGCGGCGCAGTCAGCGCCAGCAGTCCGAGCACCAGCAACACGCTCAGCCCTAGACGACCAAATCTCGAAGACACGACACTCTCCACGGCGATCCCCCGAGGCCGACTGGGGTTGGCCTCCTTCGCAAAGCGCATCGTAAAGCCACTGTCCATACCCAACGCGAACCTCACACCAGTGCCGCGATGAAGCCGGTCACGATCAGCACCGGACCAAAGGGCACCGCCGAGCGCAGGGACAGGCGGCGCAAGAGGATGAGCACGATCAGCACGGCCGAGAAGGCGACGCTGGCGATGATCATGCCGACGAACACGTTGTAGACACCCGACATCAGCCCGACCGACACGCCCAGCTTGAGATCACCCGCGCCGAGATCTCCCCGCAACAACCGATCCGACACGAAGAGGAATGCAGGCAAACCGATGGCGGCGACCAGCCCACTTGCCTGGCCGAACGACTTGTCGGCGAGAGCCGGCGCCCAGTTGAGCGCCAGCGCGACCCCGCACAGCACGATGAGCGGCAGGGTGATGAGGTCGGGCAGCAGCTTCTGATCGAGGTCGGTCGCGAGCAGCACCAGCAGTGCGGCGCAGTAGACGCCGAGGACGGCCAGGTCGCGTGGCTCCGTCCAGCGACTCACCAGGGAGGCGCCAACGGCCGCGCCGGCGAGCGGCACGAGCACGGTCCGCCAGTCGGGCCAGCGCCGGCTGTAGTCAGCCTCGTGGTCGGGCCACCGCGTGGACAGCCAGTCGGCCG
>DATBRX010000203.1:0-6711 GCA_036560085.1 Candidatus Limnocylindrales bacterium | reverse complement strand
TCCGGGCGAAGCGGCGGCCGGCGCGCGTGGACCACCACGTGCCGCTGGTCGTGGATCCGATGCGCAGCCATGAACGCGGCACGCTGAGCGTCGTCACGAGGTACGTGCCGCGGCGCACCATCTCGGCGCATAGGTCAGCGTCGAGATGGAAACCGTGTTCGATCGAGTCGACTCCGCCTGCTACCGCGGCACGCGCCTGACCGAGCCACATTGCGTGGGCCGCGACACGGGCGCCGCGCGCATGGGCGGCCTGGACCGCGCGGTTGATCTGTGCCGGCGTCCAGGGTGATTGGCGCGAGTTGTCCGCGGCGACGTAAAGCTTGACCAGGTCCGCACCCTGATCGAGCTGCCGCTCCACGGCCGCGACGAGCTCGTCGCCGCTGCTGACGACGATACCCAGGTTGCGTGCCAGGCCGCCCTTGACCTGGATCCACGTGCCTGCCGCGCGAACCCGGGGCCTGTCGGTACGGCCCGCCCAGCGGTCGCGGATGCCCAGGGCCAACGCGCGCCGGCGGCCATCGGTCGGGTCGGTCACCGTGGGGCTACCCGCCTCGCGCAGCCAGGCCACGCCGGCGGCATGGCTTAGCTGGCCGTTGCGCTCGGCAGTACGCAGCAACTGGCTCGGCGCGTCCTCGAAGTGCGCGATGTAGTCGGGACCACCGGGGGAGGTGAGATGGCAGTGGCCATCGACGAGTCCGGGCAGGATCGTCAGCCCTCGTGCGTCCACGATCTCCAAGCCATCTGCTGGTCCTGGATCCTCTTCCGCGTCTGCCGGGCGGATCCACGCCACCCGGCCGCCACTCACCAGGACGCTCATCTGGCGGGCGAGCGCTGGGGAGCGGCCGTCGGCAATCGCGGCGGCGCGATACAGCGTGCGCGGCACTGCGCTGGCAGTCGTGCCCGCGAGCCAACCCGATCCGGGCATCCCAGCGAGGGTCGACGCGGCGACATCCAGCGCCCTGCGGCCGCTCAGGGCGAACGCGACCGAGGCCGCTGCGCCAAGGCGCAGCAGAGAGCGGCGGCTGATTCGTTTCCGCGACACGGCTGTCAGCGGCTGCCGATCCCCCACGACCACCCGATCTTAACGGCGCGCCCAGCCCCATCGAATAGACTTATGCGAACCTCGCTGCCCGTCACGCGGCGAAGAACCGTGGGAGACCTAATGGACACACTCTTGATCATCATCCTGATCCTCATCGTTGTCGTCATCGTCGGCGGCATCCTGATCTACAACGGCCTGGTCCAGCGCCGTCTGCGGATCGATGAGGCGTTCGCCCAGATCGAAGTCCAGCTGAAGCGCCGCTGGGACCTCATCCCCAACCTGATCAACGCGGTCAAGGGCTACATGGGCTTCGAGCAGTCGGTCTTGACCCAGGTGACCGAGGCCCGCGCCAACGCGGTCACCGCGGGCGCCCAGGGTCCTGCCGCGCAGGCCGCCGCTGAGAACGCGCTGACCAGCACGCTGCGCTCACTCTTCGCCACCGTCGAGAACTACCCCGAGCTGAAGGCCAATCAGAACGTGCTCGAGCTGCAAGAGCAGCTGACCACGACGGAGAACCAGATCGGCTTCGCGCGCCAGCACTACAACGCGACCGTGCTCGACTACAACACGTCGATCGCGACCTTCCCCAACGTGCTGATCGCCGGCCCGTTCGGCTTCAGCAAGCGCGAGTTCTTCGATGCCGAGCCCGAGGCCTCGCAGGTGCCGCAGGTCGACCTGGGCACCTACAACACCCCGCCGAAGGTCGGCTGAATCGCCCAGAATCGGCTGATCACGCCCGCCGGCTGACCGGCGGGCAAATGACATGACTGCTCCAGTTCAGAGTTTCTACTCGCAGATCTCCGCCAACCGGCGGCGGTCGCTGCTGCTCGTTTTCCTGCTGACGGCGTTCCTGGGCTTCTTCGGGTTCGTGATCGGCTTCGCGATGAGCGGCGGCTACTGGCAGGGCGGCGTGGTTGCCACGGGCATCGCGGTAGTCATCGCGCTGCTGATGACGAGCGTGTCGTACTTCGCGGGTGACGGCATCGTCCTGGCCGCGTCGGGCGCGCGCGAGGTCAACGACCAGGTTGCACCCCAGCTCATGAACGTCGTGCGCGAGATGTCGATCGCGGCGAATGTCCCTGTGCCCAAGGTATATGCGATCAACGACACGGCGCCCAATGCGTTCGCGACGGGGCGCGACCCCAAGCACGCCAGCCTGGCGGTGACGACCGGGCTGCTCGAGAAGCTCGATCGCGAGGAGCTGCAGGGGGTGATCGGCCACGAGCTGGCCCACGTGCGCAACCTCGATATCCGATTCGCACTGTTGGTGGCAACGCTCGTCGGATCGATCGCGCTGCTGGCCGACTTCTTCCTGCGCTTCACCTTCTGGGGCGGCTTGGGCGGCCGTGGCAGCCGCGATCGGGGAAGCGGGGGAGGCGGCCTGGTGATCATCGCGATCGTGGTCGGGCTCGTCCTGTCGATCATTGCGCCATTCATTGCCCGCCTCGTTCAGCTGGCGGTCAGCCGCCAACGCGAGTACCTCGCCGACTCATCGAGCGTCGAGCTGACGCGCAACCCGTACGGCCTCGAGCGCGCGCTGGTCAAGATCAGCTCCGACCGCGAGGTCCTCGAGGTCGCCAACCGGGCGACCCAGCACCTCTACTTCGTCAATCCGATCAAGAAGTTCGAGGCTCGCGCGGCCGGTCTAACGGCCACGCATCCGCCGATCATCGACCGGGTGAATCGGCTGCGCTCGCTGACCGGCCAGGCACCGGTCGACGAACGCGGGCTCCAGGCGCTGGCCGGCCTCGACTGACCGCGCCGACGCGGCGCGACGGGTCGTTATGGTTCAATATGAGCGGTCGTTGCCGCGACCGGGATAGGGCTTACGCGCCGAGGTAGCTCAGTCGGTAGAGCACGCGACTGAAAATCGCGGTGTCGCCAGTTCGATCCTGGCCCTCGGCACCACCAATCCGGTCCGTCAACCGGTGGTCATCGAGCGGAAGTGGCTCAGTTGGTAGAGCATCACCTTGCCAAGGTGAGGGTCGCGGGTTCGAGTCCCGTCTTCCGCTCCATTCCTTCCCTGTCACACTGCCGCGTGTAGCGCTGGCCCTTCGTCTAGCGGTAGGACAGCGGACTTTGGATCCGTTAACCCTGGTTCGAATCCAGGAGGGCCAGCCAGCCTCAGGGGCGACGTACCCAAGTGGTTAAGGGGGCGGTCTGCAAAACCGCTATGCACCGGTTCGAATCCGGTCGTCGCCTCCACTCCCTGCAACGATGCGGCCGCTATCGGCACGGGCTGTGCCACACAGTTGGCACGACAGAGCGATACGTTCGCGGTGGATGGACCGCAGACGAAAGTACACCGACGAGCAACTCGTGAGCGCGGTCGCCGCCGGCGGAAACCTCCACAGCGTTCTTATGGCCTTGGGCTTAGTCCCGCGCGGGGGTAACTACGAATCCATCCGTCGCCAAATCGACAGGATCGGCCTCTACGCCCCCCATCTCCAAGGGCAGAGGGTCGGTCCGCGAAGAGTGGTGCACCGGGCTACGGACGAGCAGATTCGCGAGGCCGTGTCCGAGTCGCGCTCGTTTGCTGACTTGAGCCGTCGGGTCGGGATCTATTCCGGTGGGCGCGCGCAAACGACGCTCAAGGCCAGGGTGTTGAGCCTCGGTTTGGACACGTCCCACTTCACCGGCGCCGGATGGCGCCTCGGCGATACGAGGCCTGTCGTACCGCCAACGCCGCTGGACCAGCTTCTCGTTGATGGCCGACCTTGCCAGACATCGAACCTCAAACGACGCCTGATTGAGGCAGGGCTTAAGCGGTCTCGCTGCGAATCATGTCTGAACACCACTTGGAATGGGGCGCCGATCCCCCTCGAGTTGGACCACGTCAATGGCCGCCGCGAGGACAACCGGATTGAGAACCTCAGGCTCCTTTGCCCCAACTGCCACGCGCAGACAGCGACTTACCGAGGCAGGAACATTGGCAACGCGAGCGATATCCTCCGTTAGCCCGGGTGCCGAAATTGGTAGCCGGAGGCGCCTTAAGAGCGTCCGTCCGAAAGGACTTGTGGGTTCGAATCCCATCCCGGGCACCAACCCACCCAGCACGACGGCCCTATCGGCCCAGCAGGCCTCCCAGGCGGCCCTTCTTCGGCGGCCGCGGTGCGCCCTCCTCGGTGTCGTTGTCGGCCAGGACCTCCGAGAGCTTGCGAATCGCCGCGGCCGCGTGGGTGCGCCGCGAGAGCGTGACGATCGGCTGCCCTTCGTTGATCGCACGCAGGAAGTTCTCGTTGTCGTAGGGCACCGTCAGTCCAACCCGGATCGACAGGTGCTCCTCGATCTGGTCGGCCGAGATCGACGACTTGGGGTAGATGTCGTTCACCACGAAGGTGGTCCGATCGGCAGCATTGCCCATCTCGGATAGCACCTCGAGTGCTGCATGCAGCAGGCGCAGAGCCGGAATGTCGGGCGTGACCACCAGCGCCAGGCGGTCCGCAGCATGCAGCACGGCCATCTGCCGGCTTTCCAGCGTGGAGCCACCATCGACCACGACGGTGGCGTACATGCCGCGCAGCGTCGCGACCAGCGACGTGAGCTGGCCGGCCGTCAGATCGTCGGCATCGTCGGGCCGGTAGGGTCCGCCGTAGACCATCAGGCCGCTCGGATGAAGCCGCCCCGCCTCCGTGATCATCTCCGGGGTCTGCGTTGCCAGATCCTCACGCGCCAGGGTCGCTGTGGAGGCGCGGCCGTAGATGTCGAGGTGCGTCGAGACCTGGCCGTGGAACATGTCCAGGTCGGCAATTGCGACGTTGCCGGGGGCCATCTCCGCCAGCACCAGCGCGGTATTCACGGCGAGCGTGGTCGTGCCCGATCCACCCTTGGCCGACGCAAAGACGATCACCCGGCCCGGGGTGGCCTGGGGCCGCGCGGGAGAGGATGACGCCGCCGGCGCCCGCCCTGGCGGTGCCGGCGCAGGTCGCAGGAGGAGTGCGTCCACCATGGCCGCCAGCTCGCGCTCGTCGATGGGCTGGGCAAGGACGTCATCTGCGCCCGCCTGGAGGACTTTCACCCGCGTCTCGACGTCACTCGCGGCAACCACGGCAAGGATGGGCGGGTGCGACGACCCGGCCTCGTCGTTGATGCGCCGGCAGAGCATGGCCAGGGAAGCCGTGTCCGGAGCCTCGACGACGATCAGCTGCGTGTCGGCAAGCTCGAGCAAAACCCCATTCACGTCGTGCGCGACGGACACGCTCAAGTCCAGTCGCGACAGCGCGCTCGCGAGATCCTGCGCGTTACCGCCGAGCGATACCAGGACGACGTGCGACGACAACGGCTACCTCCACGACGGGCGACTGGCCCGAACCGAGTCTAGCAATCGGCTCGGCTATACTTCTGGTCAACCTTTCAGTTCCGCCGTTGCCCGCCGGGCCGCCAAGCGGGGCACATCCCATGGGAAGGAGCAGTTTCGCCTTGCACCGTTATGAGCTGATGCTCGTCCTGCGCCCCGACGCGCCCGACGATCAGGTCCAGGCCGTGATCGACCGCGTCACGCGTTCGATTGCCGCCGCCGAGGGCCAGATCGTGAAGGTCAGTCCGTGGGGCCGCCGTCGGCTGGCCTATGCGATCGGCCAGCAGCGCGAGGGCTCGTATTTCATCATCCAGTTCGACGCCCCCGGCGCCGCCGTGATCGAGCTCGAGCGCGCCCTCAACATCACCGAGGAGGTGATGCGCCACCTGATCACCCGCGTCGAGAAGCCGCAGGCGCGACGCGCGTCAGCGGACGCCGGTGACGGGCTGGCCGACGAGGAGTTCGTGCCACCCGTGGACGACGAGGACGAGATCCCCGACACCGAATTCATCGACGAGTCCGAGAGCGAAGCTGCTCCGGCCGCCACGGACCGCTGAGCGCCAGGAGGAACTCGCTATGTCGCTCAACAAGTGCATGATCATCGGCAATCTGGGGCGTGATCCGGAAATGCGCTACACGCCAAGCGGCCAGGCGGTGACCCAGTTCACCGTCGCCGTCAACCGCAACTACAAGGACGCCCAGGGCGAGCGCCAGGAAGAGACCGAGTGGTTCCGCGTGGTCGCCTGGGGCCAGCAGGCGGAGTTCAGCGCCGAATACCTGCGCAAGGGTGCCAAGGTGTTCGTCGAGGGCCGCATCCAGACGCGCCAGTGGGAAGGCCAGGATGGCCAGAAGCGCTACACGACTGAACTCGTCGCCAACACGATCCAGAACCTCGAGCGTCGCCCGCGCGACGACGCCGGTGATGGCGGCAGCCAGCTGCCCCCGGAGCCGCGCGGCCAGCGCCCGCCGGCCGCCAAGCCCGCCGGCGAGCAGGCGCCCGAGCCCGACTACGACGACCTGCCCTTCTAAGGAGACTTTGAGCAATGCCCCCCGCCCCCAGCCGCAGCAAGAAGCGCAGCGACGAGTACCGCGACCGGCGCCGGCGCAAGGTTTGCGCCTTCTGCGCCGACAAGACCGTGCTGATCGACTACAAGGAGATCAACCGGTTGCGGCGCTACCTGTCCGAGCGCGCCAAGATCGAACCGCGCCGCAAGACCGGCACCTGCGCGGAGCACCAGCGCCAGCTCGCGGTCGCGCTCAAGCGCGCCCGTCACGTCGCGCTGCTGCCGTACGCCCCGGAGCACCTGCGCGCCTAGCCACTTCCTGACGGCGCCACAGCCGAGGACGGCCCCGTGAATATCGTCGCGCTCCT
>DATBRX010000202.1:0-9321 GCA_036560085.1 Candidatus Limnocylindrales bacterium | reverse complement strand
AAACCGCGTTGCGCTATCGAGCTACCTCCGGCGCTCCGCCGGACGCGGACCACGTGCTGGCCCTGCTGTACGACGCTCATTCCGGCGGCCTCGCTCTGCGACCGTGGCATCGGGTCGTCGCGGACTCGCTTGCAGCACGATCGTTCGCTGGCCGCGTAGTCCGCGACGCGCAGGACCTGGTCGACCAGATGAAGTTGGCCGAATCAGAAACGACGCCAGGAATCGTCGGCGTGTGGACGCGCGATGGCGGGATGCTCCTGAAGATCTCCCCGGACCGATCGCAGGAGCTGGACGTCGACATCCTGTCGAGTACCCTGCCGCAGATGATCGGAGCCACGACGGACGAGCTGAACGCGAACGGCCGCCTGACTTACACGAGTGACGCCTGGCAGGCGATTGCCGCTGTCGATTCCGGCGCCGCGGAGGTGTGCTTTCTGGTTCGGCCGACGCCCGTCGAGTCGGTGCTGCAAGTCGCGAGCGCCGGTGGCTTCATGCCGCCCAAGTCGACCTTCTTCCATCCCAAGGCCGCGACGGGCCTCGTCTTCAACCCGCTCTGGCCTTAGGCGTGCGATGAGCGACTTCGACGACAGCCGGCCGATCGACGTCACGGCACCAGGCGGCCCGGGGACGGGCAACGGCCATGGCTCGGGCAATGGTCACGACGGTACACCGGCTGATCCGCGCGCCAATCGGCCCATCCGCAAGGACGAGCGGATCGTCAGCGAGCGCGGCCTGTACATCGAGTCGTGGCTGCCCGAACGCAGGTCGCGTCGCAAGCCGCTCTACCTGCTCCACGGCGAGCTGGGCGGCTCATGGCTGTGGCACCGCTTCCTGGGCTACTTTGCGCCGCGCGGCTGGGAAGGCCACGCGTTGAACCTGCGCGGGCACTACTGGAGCGAGACCGCCGACTTCGCCGACATCGACATGAACACCTATATCGACGATGTCCTTGCCGGCGCGGAGCTGATGCCGCGGCCGCCCATCGTCATCGGTCATGGCATGGGCGGACTGCTGGCTATGCGGCTCGCGCAGGCCAAGCCGATCAGCGCGCTCGTGCTCATCAGCCCGGCGCTGCCAGCGCAGCTGCTCGAGCCGCCGCCGGCGCACATGGTCCGCCTGTTGCCGCAGCGCTACCAGCGCGAGCTACTGGGCTGGGAAGGGCCGATCGATGCGCTCCAACGCGCCAACCCCGACCTGACATCGGACGATGTGATGCGCATCCAGCATATGCTGGGCGCCGAGTCAGGCGCCGCGCGGCGCCAGATGCTCGAGGGCGTGGAGGTCGTGCGCGAGGAGCTCGCGGACGTGCCGCGCCTGGTCATCGGTGGTGGTCTCGACCAGTCGTTCTCGGATGCCGACAGCCACCGTCTCGCGGAGTGGTTGAACGCCGACTACATCTCGTTCAGCGACATGTCGCACTACGGCCTGGTGACGGGCGAGAACACCGCCGACAGGGTCACTGACGCACTGCGTTCTTTCATTGAGTCGCATCGACTCTGAGGTAAACTACGGCCGCCTCGCCGCATTCGTCTAGAGGCCCAGGACACCGCCCTCTCAAGGCGGAGATCATCGGTTCGAATCCGATATGCGGTACCACACACGAACGACCCGACGCCCCCGGACCGCGCCCCGGGGGCGTCTCAATTTCATGCCACCTGTTGAGTCGCGAGCGCGGCCGTTTCGTCCACGCTGTGGAGAACATGGTGGACAAGAAGGTGGACATACCTCCTTCTCGAAATGTCCGAATCGCGCCTACAATCCGGCGACGTCGCGCCCCCGACCGAGATCCGGCCGACGTGGTGGAGGAGGGACTCGAGCGCCGCGGACGAGCCGGCGGCCGTGCTCGATCCCAGGGCTTTGTTGGCTAAGCGTCTCGCGCTTACGGCACCCGCGCGAGATGCAAGGGGAGAGGATTGACCGTGGCTATTGAGCCTGCGCCCGAGGGCGTGGACCTGGCGCTCGAATTCGTACGCTTCTGCTACCGCCGCCGGCCGGTTGGCTGGCCGCTCATGTACGACGAGATGAGCGCCGTTGCCAGCCACGGTCTGTTCCGCGGGCTGGGCTACGCCGACCTCGCCGAGCGCGGGATCTCACTCTGCCTGACCGAGCTGCCGCGGCTCGCGGAACTCACGCGGCGCGTCATCGCGGAGGAAATACCAGCGGTCGAGCCGCTCCCCGAGCTGACGACCCTGACCCTGGTTCCCGCGACCAGCTAGCTCGCGCCGGGGCGCGCACCTCCGTGCCCGCCAAGCGGCCGCGTTTTGTTTCACCCGGTAGATGTAAAAGCCAACTAGCCGCTGGGCGCGCCCTCAAATCGGGCTGATCGTGGCTGGTTGGTCCCGGCCGTGGAAGATGCGGCCAAGTTGGGCCTCAAACCCGTTCGATCTTGGCGATTACTTTCGCCCGGGGAAACAAACGGTGTTCGCGTGCGAAGGCCTACTCGTTGCGCAGGCCGCGGCGGGCCATCTCCCACTCGATCTGGCGCTCGGCCTCGACGTATTGATCGATCTCGGTGCGGACCTTGTTCGCCTCCGGCGTGTAGAGGTGAACCTGCTGCTGGAGGATGTACGAGAGCCGCCGGCTGGTCATGCGCACGTGGTCGAGATTGCGCATCAGCACCAGCGGATCCATCGCCGCCAGATCGTCGGGGTGGTACATCTGCTTCATGAGCCGGCCCGAGTATAAGTCGGCCGTGCGCGGCGTCAGCCGCGCAACAACCAGCGCGTGAAGCGGCCGACCAGGCCCGGCTTGCGCTGACCAAAAGGCAGTGCCGTGGTGCCGCCACCCGATAGCGCCGATGGGGCGGGTGGCTCGACAACGACGGGTATGTCCGGGATGGCAGGCACTGCCATGGCGACGGCAGGGGCCAGGGCCAGGACGGGTTCCTCGTCGGGTGATCGACGCAACCAGCGGTTGATCGTCTGCTTGCCGCCGTCGACCAGTGAATAGACGACGGGCACGACGAGCAGCGTCAGGAACGTCGAGCTGAAAAGGCCACCGATGACGACGGTGCCCAGCTCGGCGGCGATGATCGAGCCCTGATTGAAGCCGGCTGCCAGCGGGATGAGCGCCAGGATCGTGGCGAACGCTGTCATGAGGATTGGCCGGACCCTTGTCCGTCCGCCCTCGATCAGGGCATCGCGCGTCGAGTGGCCCTCCGCCTTCAGCCGCTCAACAAGGTCGAGCAGCACGATGGCGTTGGTGACGACGATGCCGATCAGCATCAGGAAGCCGATGAGCGATGAGACGCCGATCGGCCGGCCGGTGAGGGCCAGCGCCGGGAAGGCGCCAATCGTCGCGAGGGGCAGGCTGAACATGATGATGAACGGGGTCAGCAGCGAGTTGAACGCCAGGACCATCATCACGTACACGAGCAGGATGGCCACGGCCATCGACGTGTAGAGGCCGCTGAAGGCCTCGTTCATCTGGGCGGTGACGCCGGCCATGGTGACCGTGACGCCCGCCGGCAATGTGCCGCTCGCCACGAGGTCGTCGACCTGCTGGCCAACCTCGCGCGACACGGTGCCCGTGTCCTCGCTGGTGACCTCGGCCGTGATCTGCGCCGCGGGCGCGCCGTCGATGCGCGTGATCGAGCCCTGGACGTTGACCTGCTCGACGGTCGCCACCTGGCTGAGCGGCACCCGCGCGGCCACGCCCACGAGCACGTTGCGCAGCTGCTCAACCGATGTCGCGACAGCAGGGTCGGTGCGGACAATGAGCCTCGCGCCGCCCTCCGGGTCGAGCGTCACGTTTCCCACGGTCGTCGGCGTCAGCAGGGCGCGCACCTCGGCCGCGATCTGGGCGGCGGTCGAGCCGACCTGCAGTGCCTTGTTGGGATCGACGCGCACCTCGATCTGGGGGCTCGCCTCGACCAGGTCCGACGTCAGGTTGGCCAGGTCGGGTCGCCCGGCGATCGCGGCCATGACCGCATCGGTCGCGACGTGCACCGTGTCCAGGTCAGGCCCGGACACGACGATGCTCAGGTTGTTGTTGGTGAAGCCGGCGGTCTGGGCGACGCTGATGTCGTAGCCGTCGGATCGGATGGGCGCGAGTGCATCGGCCAGCGCCGTCGTCTTTTCTGCCAGATCGACACTCGGATCGAAGCGGATCGTCAAGCGCGCCGAGTTGGCGGGCTGGCCCTGGAGCGCGGCGAAGACCGTGCCGAAGCCGGTGTCGCCCTCGCCCGGGACGCTCGTCTGGACGATCTCGACGTCGGGCAGGTTGATCACCAGTGCCTCGGCCTGGGTTGCTCGTTCGAGCACTGCTTGCGAGGTCGCGCCGGCGGGCGGGATGACCGTCACCCCCAGGATCTTTTCCGAGCCGGTGTTGATGAACTGGGTGGGCAGCCCGGCGACCAGGGTGAGCGACGCCACGAAGAGCGCGGTCGAGAGCGCCAGCACGCCCCAGCGCGTCCAGCGATTGCGCAGCGCGCCGCGGATGAGCGGCGTGTAGAGGCGGATCCAGAACGAGTTCCTGGGCTCGCCGTCCTCGTCGACGTTGAGCTTGACCCGGCCGATGAACAGGTAGGCCAGCACTGGCACGACGGTCAGCGCGCACACCAATGAGGCGAGCAGGGCGAAGGTGACGGTCAGCGCGAACGGCAGGAAGAGCTGGCTGACGAGGCCACCGACAAACCCGATGGGCAAGAAGACCATGACGGTCGTCAGCGTGCTGGCGGTGATGGCGCGCGCGACTTCGCGCGGGCCCTTGGTGACGGCGGTCAGCTTGTCGTCGCCGAGCGCCCTGTGGCGATAGATGTTTTCCAGCACCACGATCGCGTCGTCCACCACGCGGCCCACTGCGACCGCGAGCCCGCCGAGCGTCATGACGTTGAGCGAGATGTCGGCGACCTGCATCAGCACGAGCGCCGACAGGACGCTGAGCGGGATGCTGATCGCGGCGACCAGGGTCGAGCGCAGGCTGAACAGGAACAGGAAGATCGTCAGCACCGCGAAGAGCGCGCCCAGGCCGCCCTCGCGCAGCAGGCCGTCCTGCGACTCCACGATGAAGCCGGACAGGTCCTGGACGGTGACGACGCTGATCTCAGTCGGGTGGCGCGCGCCGGCGTCATCGAGGACCTGCTGCACGTCGCGCGCGACTTGGACGGTGTTGCCCGATGAGGTCTTGGTGACGGTGAGCGTCAGGCTGGGCTGGCCATTTGTCCGCGCAAACCCCGTGGTCGCAACGTCATCGACGGTGACCGTCGCGATGTCCTTGAGGAAGACAGGAATCGGGGGATTACCCGGATCAGGCGTGGCGCCGGGCAGGGTCTGCCCTTGACGAACCCCGACCAACAGGTTCTCGATCTGGGCGACCGACGTCAGCTCGCCCACGGTCGAGACCGGGATGCGCGTGCCGCCCTCAGGCAGCTGGCCCGACGGGAATGTCAGGTTGTTGGCCTGGAGGATGCCGGTGATCTGTTGGGACGTGATGCCGGCCGCCGCCATCTTTGCCGGGTCGAGCGTGATGATCAGTTGCTGCTCGAGCGTGCCGGTCAGGTCGGCGCTGGCCACACCGTCGAGCGCCAGGATCGCGGGCAGGATCTCGTTGGTGGCGATGTCCGCCGCGCGGTCGAGGCTGCTCTCAGCGGTCGCGGCGACGGACGCGATGATGACCGGCGACGCGTTGATGTTGAGCGCGCTGACCGTCGGTTCGACGCCCTGCGGCAGGCCCAGACCGCGGATGTTCTCCTCGATCGTCGCCCGCGTTTCCTTCACGTTCGTGCCGAACTCGAACTGGGCGACGACGAGGGCAATCGAGTTGGCGCTCGTCGAACGAACCTCGGCCAGCCGCGCGATGCCCTGGATCGAGCGCTCGATGGGCTCCGCGACCTGGGTCGCGACGTCGCTCGCACCGGCGCCGGGGTATGGCGCGATGATGGTGATGACGGGAAAGTCGACGTCGGGCAGCAGCTCCTGCTTGAGCGACCCCCACGCTGAGATGCCGGCAATGAAGAGCGCGCCGGACAGCAGCAGGACGACGCTGCGCTGCCTCACGGCCAGGGCGGACAGGAAGCTCACCGGGGATCCTCCGAAAGTCGTCGCGCGGCGGCGACGAGCAGCTCAATGGCTTTGTTGACTGTGACGATGTCCTTGGCGTCGAGCTGCTCGAGCAGCGCACGCAGCGCGTCGGTACCCAGCTCATTGAAGTGGTCGAGCACCTTGCTCCCCGCCGGCGCGAGCGCGACGAGAACGCTGCGCCGGTCGCGCGGGTCGTCGCGTCTGGCTGCGAGGCCGCCCTCGACGAGGCGGTCGACGAGCGAGCTCAGCGTTGATGGGGCGATTCCCAGCTTATGGGCGAGGTCCGACATGCGCGCCTCGCCGATAGCGGAGAGCAGCATCAGGACCCGCATCTGGGCCATCGTCACGTGCGAGTCCGGGAACTCCGGCGTACGCATGGCCGACATGAGCTCGACGATCTGGGCGTAGCCGGCGAGGGCGCGCTCGATCGAGTCGCCAGGGTGCTGCGGGGGTACTTCGGTGCGATCCAATGGTTTGATGATATCGAAGTATATCCGACCCCGACACCCGGGCTAAATGGGCGGCCTGTGTCGGGCAGCCGACACATCCGCTGTCGCCTCGAGGCTGGCCAGAGCCGGCCCTCCGGCGCACAATCGCCCGTAACGCAACGTCGGAGAGGAGCCACCATGGACGAGCGAGCACTTGCGATAACCATCGGCGACACGCAGACCGTGTACGCAACAACTGATCCCCAGGATCAGGACCAGCTATCCGAGCTCTTCGGCAATCGCCCGAAGATCCAGCTCCGCGAAGCCGAGGGCGACGTCGAGGGCCATGCGCTGTCCGACGAAGTCCTCGTGGATGTCGAGGGCCATGCGATCGCGTTGCGCCTGCCGACGCCGGCCGACGCGGCGGCGCTGCGGCGAGCACTCGCTGTCACAGCGGTCACGGCAACTCTGGTCACCGCAGGAGCGATCGCATCGCTGCAGGGGCAGGCGCAACCCGCGGCGAATGTCATCGACGCGCCGCGTTCGGCTACCCAGGGCGCGCCTGCGCAGGCCATTCGAGCCGATGAGGCGCAGGCCCTGCGTGAGCAGAGCTACGCCAACGCCCAGGCGGCCGCCCAGGCAGCGGCGATGGCCGAATCGCGCAGTGAGATCCCAACGGCACAGGATCGCGCCGACCGGGCCGAAGCCCTGCGCCAGCAGAGCTACGCCAGCTCGCAGGCGAGCAGCCAGGCCACGACGCCGGATGCCGACGTTGCGATACCCGGGCCGGCTCAACACGCGGAAGAGGCCGAAAACCTGCGCGAGCAGAGCTACCTCAACCAGGACGAGTGACCGACGCCGCGGGCGCGCGGCTGACCGCTTGGTCGCGCGCCCGCCCGGCACCCAACCGCGCGAGCGCGCACATTGCCGGCGCGCAACCGCCTCCGCCGCTGGCAGCCTGGGAGCCACATTCACGAAATCGGGCCCGTTAGGTAGCGGAAGCTGTCTGCCGCCTGGATTTCGGCCGGCCAGTGGTCACGGGCCCCGTCTAATGGGTCGAATCTGAGGTCAGATCGAGCCAGAAGGCCTTGGAACCGAGCCACGAGGGGGCGATCACCGCCGACTGCGGCTCGCGGACGCCGAATCCGTGAACGTAGCTCACATCGGCGCCCGGCCAGCTAGGTGGCTGGATTCGCGCTCCCGCGGCGCACCTCACGGCCGCCGGTGCGACCATCCGCGCTGATGGAGCTTCAATTCCTGGGCGCGGCCACCACGGTCACCGGCTCGCAGTTCCTGCTGACGACCGGCCAGGCCAAGGTCCTCGTGGACTGCGGCATGTTCCAGGGCAGCCCCAACGAGGCGATACGCAACCGCATACCGCTCGCCTATGACCCGGCCGAGCTGGACGCGATCCTGCTGACGCACGCCCACCTCGACCATTGCGGCCTGATCCCATACGTCGTGGCGCGCGGCTTCAAAGGGCCCATCTACGCCACGGCCGGCACCGTCGAGCTGGCGCGCCTCGTGCTGCTCGACTCGGGCAAGCTGCAGCAGGAGTTCGCCAAACGCCAGGCCAGGTTCGCGCGCCGCAATCCCGGGAAGGCCGCGGAAGAAGAGCTCGAGCAGCAGGCGGCGTTCGAGGCCGCGGTCGAACTGAGCGGCGAGGATTCCACGGCAGATCGATCGAAGATGGTGGTCGACGACGAGCGCGGCGAATCGTGGATGGCACCCAACCCCGAGGTCGCGCTGCGCTACCAGCCGCCACAGATGGAGGTCGAGCTCGACGAACCGCTCTACGACGAGCGCGACGCCGAGCAGGCGATCGAGCACTTCCGCGCCGTCCGCTACGACACCGGCGTCGACGTCGCCCCCGGTGTCAGGGCGGTCTATCTCGATGCCGGCCACATCCTCGGCTCGGCCATCATCCGGGTCACGGCCACCGATTCTCCCGACGGCCCCGAGCGAACCCTGGTCTTCTCAGGCGACCTTGGGCGGCGCGACACCCCGATCATCCGCGACCCCACGGACGTGAGTGACGCCGACTACGTGCTGATGGAATCGACTTACGGCGGGCGCGAGCACGAGCCGCAGGACGAGGCCGTGCGCATACTGGCTGAGACGGTGCGCCTCGTCGCCGAGCACGACGGTGTTCTGCTGGTGCCGTCGTTCGCAATCGGCCGTACCCAGGAAGTCGTCTGGCAGCTCGATCGGCTGATCGCGGAGGGGAAGATCCCGCACTTGCCGTTGTATCTCGACTCCCCCATGGCGTCGCGGGCGAGCGACGTCTACCGCCGCCACGCCGAGTACTTCGACGAGCAGACGCGGCGCCTGCTCGAGCAGCGCGAGACGCCGCTCGACTACCCCGGTCAGATCATCACCAATAGCGCGAAGCAGTCACAGGCCATCAGTCGGGCCAAGCGCCCGTACATGATCGTGGCCTCCAACGGCATGCTCACAGGCGGGCGGGTGGTCGGGCACCTGCGCCAACTGATCGGTGATCCAAGCGCCGTGCTGCTGTTCGTGGGCTACCAGGGCAAGGGGACCCTCGGCGCACACCTCCAGGAAGGCGCCACGCAGGTGCGCATCGACGGTGCGATGCACGAGGTCAGGTGCCAGGTGCGCTCGATCAGCGGCTTCTCGGCCCACGCCGACGAATCGGAGCTGCTCGACTGGGTCGCCAACTTCGCGCGCGGCAAGCAGCCCGGCGATGCTGGGTTCCCGCGGCGCGTCTTCATCATCCACGGCGACCCGGCGGCGCAGGCCGCACTCGCCCCCAAAGTCAGGGCGCTGGGCTTCGAGGTCGACATCCCACGCTGGCACGACGTGGTGACCCTCGACTGATCAAGGCAGTGATCATCCGCCGACGTCCAACC
>DATBRX010000201.1:0-5886 GCA_036560085.1 Candidatus Limnocylindrales bacterium | reverse complement strand
GATGGCGAGATCTGGCAGATCCTCGACTACCACCACATCAAGATGGGCCGCGGCTCGGCACAGGTGAAGATCAAGCTGCGCAACGTTAAGCGCGGCCAGACCGTGGAGCGTTCGTTCCAGGCCGGCGACAAATGGCCGCGCGCGTACCTTGAGAATCGCCAGGTCCAGTTCCTGTATGGCGACGGCAACGACTTCAACTTCATGGACACCTCGTCGTACGAGCAGTTCTCGATGACGCGCGAGCAGCTCGGCGACGCGGCGCAGTACCTGGTCGAGGGCATGATGGTCGACCGCACCTCGTACGAGGGCGAGACCATCGGCGTCGAGCTGCCGGTAACCGTTGACCTGAAGGTCGTGGAAACCGAGCCGGGCTTCGCCGGCGACACCGCCTCTGGCGCGCGCAAGCCCGCGACGACTGAGAGCGGTCTCGTCGTCCAAGTGCCGCTCTTCGTCCAGATCGGCGACACGATCCGTATCGACACCCGCACGGGCGACTACCAGACGCGCGTCTGATCGGCCCGGGGCCATGGCCGGTGGCGCCTTGTGCACCGGGCGACTCAACGGATAAACGGGGCGCGCTTGCGAGTGGCGAGCGGGCGCAATCTGGGCGTTCAGTCTTCGCCCTATTCACCTGACGCATCAGATCGCGAAGGAACGGCCCGCGATGCCGACTCGGTCATCCGTTGAGTCACGAGCCGCATAAACACAGGGCCGCGGCCCAACCGTGGCACGCTCAGCGTTCCAAACGTCCGATGTCCGGCCTCAAACGGGCCCCCAGCCGCGATCTGACACGCCCAGCGTTCCACTCGTCGCCGGAACGGCCAGTCCCGGCCCGTCGGGCCAGCCCCGACAGATGTTTGTCACGCGCAGCGTCCAAGTGAGCGCGATATCCGGCGCGCTAGGGTAGGGCCGTGAGAGAGCCGATCCAGCCGATGCAGCCGCAGCAGGCAGAAAGCAAAGCGGCCAGCCTGCCCATCCTGTCGGTCGGTGACCTGACCGCGCTCGTCAAGAACACGCTGCGCGCCTCGCCCAAGCTGCGCGAGGTGTGGGTCGAGGGGGAGGTCGGCCAGGTCAGCATCAGCGCCGCGGGCCATTGCTACTTCACGCTCAAA
The DNA here is from genome assembly GCA_036560085.1 of Candidatus Limnocylindrales bacterium. Taxonomy (GTDB): domain Bacteria; phylum Chloroflexota; class Limnocylindria; order Limnocylindrales; family CSP1-4; genus JALYGJ01. The sequence goes on along the minus strand of DATBRX010000201.1, from coordinate 4,774 downwards.
GACGAGCGCGCCCAACTGAAGTGCGTCATCTTCCGCGACGACCGTCTGATGATGCCGTTCGAGGCGCGAACGGGGTTGCGCCTCATCGCCCAGGGCAACATCGATGTCTTCGACGCTCAGGGTGCCTACCAGCTCTACGTCCGATCGCTCCAGCCGAGCGGCTTTGGCGATCTCGCGCTTCAGTTCGAGGCGCTCAAGGCGAAGCTCGCGGCGGAGGGGCTCTTCGAGCAGGCGCGCAAACGGCCGCTGCCACCGATGCCGCAGAACATCGGCGTGGTCACTTCGCTCAATGGCGCGGTCCTACACGACATCAGGCGCGTGATAGCGCGCCGCTGGCCAATGGCGCGGCTCGTCGTGTCGGCCTGCCAGGTGCAGGGCCAGGGAGCCGCGGCCACGATCGTCGCCGCGCTGCGCCGGGTCTCGCGCTGGACCGACGAGGCAACCGGCCGCGCGACGGACGTGGTGATCCTCGCGCGAGGCGGCGGGTCGCTCGAAGACCTGTGGCCCTTCAATGATGAACAGGTCGTGCGCGCCGTCGCGGCGCATCCGTGCCCCGTCGTGGTGGGCGTCGGTCACGAGACCGACGTCACGCTGGCCGAGTTTGCCGCGGACGTTCGCGCGCCCACCCCCAGCGTCGCCGCGGAGCTTGTCGTCCCGGCGCGCGTCGACGAACTGGCGCGCGTCAATCAGCTCGGGTCGCGGCTCAATGGCGCGCTCTATCAGACGCTCACCGGCCTCCGATCACAACTCACGACCGAGGCCCGGCAGCTGGAGGCGCGCCACCCGCAGGCACAGATCACGGCCGACCGCGAACGCATCGGCAATTTGCTGGATCGCGCTGCCCGCCTCGTCGCGCGCCGCCTCGAAGTGGAGCGCACGACCCTGGGCCGCGCGTCGGACGACCTGCCGGCCCTCGCAGCAGGCGCGCTTGCCATCGCCAGGGGAGAGCTGGGCCGTGAATCGGCCGCGCTCAATGCGCTCAGCCCGTACGCCACCTTGGAGCGCGGCTATTCCATCGTTCGCGGCCCAGACGGCACCGTCCTCCGCGATGCGAACAACGCTAAATCGGGCGACCAGATCAGCGTCCGCCTCCAGCGCGGCGAGATCGGCGCCCGCGTCGAATCGGTGCGAGACTCGACGCCGTGAGCGACCCAGCGACGAACACCGGCCCCAACGACGCCGAGCGCCAGCGCATCGCGGCGCTGCCCTTCGACAAGGCGCTGACCGAGTTCAAGAGCGTGGTCGAGAAGCTCGAGGCAGGCAACCTGCCGCTGGAGCAATCGATCGCGCTGTTCGAGCAGGGAGTGCTGCTCCAGCGGCGCTGCGAGAAGATGCTGTCCGAGGCGGAGCTCAGGTTCCAGCGCCTGGTCGAGCAGGCCGGCGGCAAGGTGCGCGCCCTTGACCTCAGCCTGGGCGAGTCCGACGAGCCCGGCTAGCTACTCTTCCGGAAAGGTCGTGGGGGTGACGACGATCGGACCGTCGTGAACGAAGTGCCACGTAACCGTGACCGTCGCCTCAGGCGACTCGCTCACCAACGTCACCGAGCCGTCAATGACAGACGGGGGATTGGCGGGGTCGATCTGGCCGCCGATTGTCCCGTAGGCGACTGAGCTGGCCCAGTCGTAGATCGGACCCTCAGTGTCCTCGACCTCCGATCTTCCCGGCGCGGGGCAGTCTGTGGCGGCGCCCTCGAGGATCGTGTAGGTCTGCCATAGCGTCTTTGGCAGCTCCGGGTTGGTGTACTCGCCAGTGGACACATCTGTGTTCGACGCCCGCACCTCGATCGTGTACGAGCCATCCTCACTGAACCTGATGGTTCCCTGGGCGATGCCCGGCTGTGACCACGATCCGTTTACCTCTGTGCCGGTTTCGTCGAGGTAGTGGCAGCCGAGTGCGTTGTGCTCGTCGGACGTGTAGATGTACTGCTCGAGCGCGTTCCCGCTGTTGCTGCCCGAGCCGGTCAAGTCGACGGACCCTATCCCGTACAGGGCGGACTCCTCGTCGTCCATGCCGCTGAGCGTCAACGCGTCAGAAGCTGACACCTGAATCACGGTGTGGATGGTCAGGGTCGAGTAGAAGATGCTGCCGGGCTCGCCCGATGAGGAGGTCTCGGTCGTGTCAACGCTCGTCGAAGCCTGAAACGACATGGTTCCAGACCAGCCACCGGGCAAGATCGCACCCGACGACTGTGGCGTGGTCGCCGCGGTGCTCGGCGCGCCGGTTAGGCTGCTCGATCCAGTAGGGCTGCTCGATCCCGTTGGGCTGCTCGACCCGGTGAGACCCGCCGAGCCTCCGCAGGCGACCGCTGAGATACAAAGCAGTGCGGCTACGACTGACGCCGGTGTTCGAGTGATGAGCGGTCTCTGAACGAGTCTCGCGATGCTCGCACGGGCAGCGAACTATTACAACGTCGCTGGCCTTTCAGTTGTCGCCTGCGGCGACGGTAGAATCGCGCACAACACTCAGGCGCCCGCGCTCGTCCCTGTTTCGAACCCGCTGCGGAGACCCTCTTGACCATTCTGGCCAACCTGTCCGGACCGCGCGACCTGCGCAAGATGAACGAGCAGCAGCTCGAACAGCTGTGCGGGGAACTGCGTGCGTCCATCATCCAGACCGTCGCCAAGACGGGTGGGCACTTGGGCAGCAGCCTGGGCGTGATCGAGCTCACGGTCGCGCTCCATCGCAACCTCGAATCACCGGTCGATCGCCTGGTCTGGGATACCGGCCACCAGGCGTACGCCCACAAGCTGCTGACGGGCAGGCTCGAGAAGTTCGGCACCCTGCGGGCGCTCGGTGGCGTGGGCGGCTTCCCGCGCCGCACGGAGAGCGAGCACGACGTCATGGACGGCGGTCACGCCGGCACGGGGCTGTCGATCGCGGAGGGTCTCGCACTGGCGCGCGAGCAGATGGGCACGAGGGAGAAGATCGTCGTCGTCGTGGGTGACGCGGCGCTTATCAGCGGCATGTCGCTTGAGGCGCTCAACGACATCGGCCATCGCCGGACCAAGCTGCTGATCGTGCTCAACGACAACGAGATGAGCATCTCGCCCACGACCGGGGCGCTGAGCGAATACCTGAGCCGGATCAAGCTGTCGCGTACGTACCGTGGGGGCAAGCGGTTGTACCAGGATGTCCTCGGCAAGCTGCCCGTCATCGGCAAGCCGGCGCTCGAGCTTTCCAAGCGCATCCGATCATCCGTCCTGTCGTTTGCTCAGCCCGGCCAGCTCTTCGAGGACCTGGGGATCTCGTACGTCGGACCCATCCCCGGTCACAATCTGCGCGCGCTGAACACTGTCTTCCGCCGGGCGCTGCGCGACCTCGACGGCCCGGTGATCGTCCACGTTCGAACACAGAAGGGCCGCGGCTACCAGCCGGCCATCGCCGACCAGGTGTCATTCCACGGGGCCGCGCTGCCGCCCATGACCGTCGTGCCGGGCGGCCAGATGGGCGCGCCCTCACCGGCAGCGGTCGCCGGCAATGGCGATGGCGAGGCAACGCCGTCCATGGCGCAGGCCGTGGCGGAGAAGAAGAAGGCGCCCAACTACACCGCGGTCGCGTCTGCGGAGCTCATCGCGCTCGCCAAGGACGACCCGCGCATCGTCGCGATCACCGCGGGCATGCCGACCGGCACCGGCCTCGCCAAGTTCAGCGACGCATACCCCGGGCGCATGTACGACGTCGGCATCTCCGAGCAGCACGCGATGACCATGGCCACGGGACTTGCCCTGGGCGGGATGCGCCCCTACGTGGCGATCTATTCGACCTTCCTGCAGCGCGCCTTCGACCAGATGGTTCACGACGTGTGTCAGAACGACGCCGGGGTGGTCATCGGTGTCGATCGGGCGGGGCTCGTGGGTGAGGACGGCACGAGCCACCAGGGCATGTTCACTGTGGCCGCGCAGCGCCAGCTGCCGAACCTGATCGTGGCCTCACCCAGGGACGAGCAGGAGCTGCGCCGGCTGATGCACACGGCATTCGGCCAGGACCACCCGTTTGCGCTGCATTACCCGCGCGACCCGGGCTTCGATCTGCCCGAGGTTGCGCCGACGCCCATCCCTGTCGGCCAGGCGGAGGTCATGCGCGAGGGCACAGACATCCTGATCTGTGGCTTTGGGCCGATCGTGATGCGCGGGGCCGAGGTCGCCGATCTGCTGACTGCGGAAGGCTGGTCGGTCGGGTTGGTCAACGCGCGGTTTGCGAAGCCGCTCGATGCGGCGACGATCCTCACCCAGGCACGCGGCAAGAAGCTCGTGGTGACGCTGGAAGAAGGCGTCGCGACCGGTGGCTTTGGCGCGGCCGTGCTCGAGGCGCTGGCCGATGCCGCCCTGTCAGACGAGTCGCTTCGCTCGATTCCCGTGAAGGTCATCGGTTTGCCGCGCGATCACTTCGTCGACCACGGCTCCGTGGGGGATCTGCGGCGCTACCTGCGCATCGACGTGCCCGGCATCGCCGAGCAGGTGCACGAGGCGCTCGCGGAGCTTGGGCTGGCCAATGCAGAGGCCAAGCCCGCGGCTGCCACACGGCGCCGCAGCACACCGAAGGCCAAGACCGCCTGAAGATCGTCCGCCTGAAGCGCGTCCGGCTCGACGACCTGATTGTCGAGCGCGGCCTGGCCGATGACCGCGACCAGGCTGCGCGGCTGCTGATGGCCGCGCAGGTTCGTGTGGGTGAGGGCGATGGCGGTCGACTGGACCGCAAGCCCGGTGAATCGGTGCCGGCCGATATTCCGATCGAGATGGTCGAGCGGCCGCGCTTTGTGTCGCGCGGCGGCGAG
>DATBRX010000200.1:0-7221 GCA_036560085.1 Candidatus Limnocylindrales bacterium | reverse complement strand
ACGCACTGACGCTCGCGCTGGCGGCGCTGCCGCTGGCGTTCGTCGGGCTGTTCTTCGTCTTTCCGGTCGCGTCGATCCTGGTGCGCGGCCTCGCCCCGAACGGCGTGCTTGACCTGGCTGTGCCGCTGCAGGTGCTGACGCGGCCGGAGACGCGCGACATCGCGTGGTTCACGTTCTGGCAGGCGGCGCTGTCGACACTGCTCACCCTTGCCGTTGGCCTGCCCGGCGCATACGTCCTGGCACGGTTCAACTTTCCCGGCCGCCGGCTGCTGAACGCCCTTGTGCTCGTGCCGTTCGTTTTGCCAACAGTCGTCGTCGGCTCGGCGTTCCTCGCCCTGATCGGACCGAGCGGCGCGCTCGGCGTGCGGCTTGACCACACGATCTGGGCGATCCTCGCGGCGCACGTCTTCTTCAACTGCGCAGTCGTGCTGCGTGTCGTTGGCGGCGTGTGGTCGCAGCTCGATCCGCGCACGGAGGAAGCGGCGCGCGTCCTGGGTGCCAGCCGCGGGCAGGCGTTCCGCCAGGTGACGTGGCCGCTTCTGCGGCCCGCCGTCCTGTCCGCGGCTTCCATCGTTTTCCTGTTCTGCTTCACGTCGTTTGGCGCGATCCTGATCCTGGGCGGCACGGACTACGCGACGATCGAAGTGGCGATCTATCGCGCTGCGGCCGTGCTGCTCGACCTGCCGGCCGCGGCCACCCTGGCGCTCCTGCAGCTGGTCTTCCTGGCTGTCCTGTTGGTCGTGTACTCGCGGCTCCAGGCCAGGGCCGCGGTGGGCCAGCGACTGGCGGGCGCACGAGCTGGCGCGCGACCACCACGCGGCCGCACAGAGTGGGTGCTCGTGGCGGCAGCCGTGAGCATGCTGCTCGCCTTCCTGGGCCTGCCCATCGCCGCACTCGTCGAGCGCGCCCTCGCCGGATCGAGCGGCTACGGCCTCGACAACTTCAGCGCCCTGTTCGGCCAAAGCGCGCGCGGCGCACTGTTCGTGCCGCCGATCGACGCGATCAGCAACTCGCTCCTCTTTGCCGCCGCGGCCACGGCCATCTGCCTGCCGCTTGGTTTGCTCGCGGCGGCGGTCATCGCCTATCGCAGAGGCGCGTCCGCGACCGCATTCGACGCGCTGCTGATGCTCCCGCTCGGCACGTCGGCGGTGATCGTGGGTTTCGGTTTCCTCGTTTCGCTGGGCCAGCTGCCGATCGACCTGCGCACCTCTGTCATCCTCATTCCCATCGCCCACGCCCTCGTCGCACTGCCATTCGTCGTACGCGCCACCGTCCCGCTGCTGCGCTCGATCGATCGCCGCCTGCGTGAAGCGGCCGCCGTCCTGGGTGCGTCGCCGGCAAGGACGTGGCGGATGGTCGACCTGCCCATGGTCGGTCGGGCGCTGCTGGTCGGTGGCTCATTCGCGTTCGCCGTTTCGCTGGGCGAATTCGGGGCCACGCTCTTCATCGCGCGACCAACCGCGCCGACCATGCCCATCGCGATCTTTCGCCTGCTCAGCCAGCCGGGCGCCCTCGCCTTTGGCCAGGCGATGGCCATGGCAACTGTGCTGATGGCCGTGACCGCGGTCGCGGCGCTTGCCTTTGACCGGCTGCGCGCCGGCAGCGTGAGCTCAACCTGATGCTGCGCGTTGATGACGTCCGCGTCGTTTACGGAGCCAGGGCAGCGCTCGACGGCGTCAGTCTGGAGGTTGGCGCCGGGGAGCGCCTGGCTGTGCTGGGTCCAAGTGGATCGGGCAAATCAACGTTGCTGCGGGCGATCGCCGGCCTGGAGCCGCTGACGGCCGGTCGGATCGAGTGGGACGGCGCCGACATGGCCGGCGTGCCGGTCCACAAGCGCGGCTTCGGGCTGATGTTCCAGGATTACGCGCTCTTTCCGCATCGCGACGTGGCCGGCAACGTCGCGTTCGGACTCGAGACGCGCGGCGCTACGCCAACGCAGCGCAGAGAGCGCGTCGATGACGTGCTGACGCTGGTCGGGCTGCCCGGCTACGGCGCGCGGCGGATCGACCAGCTGTCCGGCGGCGAGCAGCAGCGCGTCGCGCTGGCTCGGGCACTCGCGCCGACGCCGCGCCTGTTGATGCTCGACGAACCGCTTGGTGCCCTGGATCGCGGGCTGCGCACCCACCTGCTCGACGAGCTCGTCGGCCTGTTCGGGCGACTGGGCCTGCCGCTCATCTACGTGACGCACGACCAGGAGGAAGCGCTCGCCGTGGGCGACCGGGTGGCGGTCCTCAACCGCGGCCGCCTCGAGACAGTCATGACGGCGCGCGACCTGTGGCTCGCGCCGCCCAACGAGTTCGTGGCGCGGTTCCTGGGGTTGACGAACATCGTCCCGATCGAGCCGATTGACGGCCGACTCACCACCCCCTGGGGCAGCCTTCAGGCGCCCGACTCACCGCCCGGGCAGCCAACCCGCCTCCTCATCCGGCCCGAAGCCCTCACGCTCGATCCCGAAGGCCCGTTGCAGGGCGTCGTGAGCGCGGTCGCCTTCCGCGGCGATACCACGACCGTTCTGATCCAGCCCGCAGGCAAGGCGGGCGCCACGCTGGAGGCCCGCCTGCGAAGCGTGGCCGGCGCGCTGCCAAAAGCGGGTGAATCGGTGCGACTGCGCGTCGATCCCGCGGGCGTGCTGTTCCTGCCGTGAGCGCTAGCATCCCCGCCATGGACCCCTCAACGCCCTCGAACATGCCCGGCGTGGGCGACACCGCGCCCGCATTGAGCCTGCCCGATGACACCGGCACGCTGCGCAACCTGGCGGAGCGACGCGGCCACTGGACGGTGCTCTACTTCTATCCCAAGGACGACACGCCCGGCTGCACCACCGAGGCATGCGAGTTTCGCGACATCAACTCGACGATCACCGCGCATGACGCGGAGGTCTGGGGCGTCAGCGTCCTGGGCAGCGGCAGCAAGGCCGCGTTCAAGCGCAAGTTCGGCCTCAACTTCGTGCTCCTGGCCGATATCGACCATGCCGTCGCCGAGCGCTACGGAACGTGGGTCGAAAAGGTCAACTACGGGCGCAAGTTCATGGGCATACAGCGGGCCACGTTCCTCATCGATCCCGACGGCCGAATTGCCCAGGCCTGGCCCAAGGTGAAGGCGCAGGGCCACGCGGCCGATGTTCTCGCCGCGCTCGGGGATGCCCGGGCGGCGCGCGCTGCGGCGCCGGTCGCGTAAATGAGGCATCGCCCGTGGGGGGAGACGAACGATGCCTCGGACGAAATCTTATACCGGCGCCAAGCACGCCGAAAGTTGAAACTGAAATACAAGTTACAGGTTCAAAGTGACTGATCCGGAGCCTGTCGCCGGCGCTGCGCCGGCGTCTGCCCACACGGAGCGCCCCGAGCGCGCCCTCGTAATCGTCGCCCACCCCGACGACGCCGACTTCGGCGTTGCCGGGACGATGGCGCGCTGGATCAAGGCTGGCACCGTGGCGCGCATGGTGTGCTGCACCAGCGGCGATGCCGGCGCGGACGACGCAACCATTGACCCGCTGGCCCTGGCCCGGACGCGTGAGGCTGAGCAGCGCGCTGCCGCTGCCGTGGTGGGCTACGAGGGTGTTGACTTCCTGCACCGGCCCGACGGAGCGCTCGAGAACGACCTCGCGCTGCGCGAGCAGCTGGTGCGCATCATCCGCCAGTTCAAGCCCGACGCGGTCATGGCCATGGATCCCACGGTGATCATCCACGACGACGGGTTCGTGCAGCACGTCGACCATCGCAACGCCGGCATGGCCGCGATCGATGCCGTGTATCCGGCGGCGCGCAATGCCATGGCGTTCCCGCACCTGGTGACGGCGGAGGGCCTCGCGCCGTGGGAAGTCAACCAGCTGTACCTCTTCTTCACCGACAACCCGAATGCCTGGGTGGACATCACCGACACCGTCGAGACCAAGATCGCCGCGCTGCGCGAGCACACGAGCCAGCTGCGCAAACCCGAAGAGCTGGAGGGAATGCTGCGCGGCTGGGCCCGCGAGAACGGTGAGCGTATCGGCGCTGCCGCGGCCGAGCGCTTCCGTTGGCTGAAGCTGGGCTAGCCGGCCGTCGGAACGCCGGCTACCAGGAGTGGCCGGAGGCGGCCCCACATGTCCCATAGCTCGCCCAGCCGCGCGGCGCGCGGCCCGAGCACATCGATCAACCGACCGAGCGCAAGGTCGGGCACAGTCGCGGCCAACCACGGCTCGACCAGCACCCGCGTGCCCTGCCATAGCTCGTCGATGGCCGCTTGGCCGGCGGGTCGGCGGAGCGAGCGGGGATCGCTGCCGACGTATTCAAGAGCCAGGGCCAGCTCGCGCACGCCCGGTGCGCGGCCATCGCGCCAGCCGTCGCGACCGTCGAAGCCGTAGCCCAGCCGGGCCAGGCTGAGCGCCAGCTGCTGGCTGCCCTCCGCTGAGAACTGGCTCCAGAATGGATGGCCGGCCGGGAACGCGAGCGCGTTGTCCTCGAGAGCGCGAGCGGCGATCGCTTGGCGTAGCTCGAGCAGAAGAAGCTGCAGCCGACCGGCCTCGACACCGGTTTCCTCGGCGAGGCGCAGGGTCAGGCCGAGCAATGCCTGGCGGTCGCCGCCCAATAGCAACGAGATTGGCGCCGGTCCTGTTGGCGCGACCACGGTTCTGGTGGCCTGTGTGGCTGGTGCAGCGGCCAAGCGCGCAGAACGGAGGTGTCGTCCCGCGTCTTCCTCGCAGGCCGCCAGGGCGCCGCGCGCGTCCACGCACGTCACCTGGGCGGCCTCGGCAGCGATCCGCGCCGCGTCCGCCGCGAGCTCTATCCCGGGCAGGGCCGCCGTGAGCTCATTGATCTGGCGCGCCACGTCGGCCGCGCGCCGGTCGGCCAGCTCGAGCTGGCGGTTGAGGCGATTGATCTCGCGCAGCCACTCGCCGGCCGCGGCCTGGACATCATTGCTGGGGCTGGCATTCCTGGAGCGCGCGTAGCTCTCGCGGTACGCGCGCCGCGCGTTCTCCTTGGCGTCGGCCAACAGGCGGCGGTCGCGCACGCGCGCGTCGGCGTCGCGTTGCGCCTCGACGCGGGCGAGCATGCGCTTGGCGTCGCGCAGCCGCTGCGCCTGGATCTGGGCGGCCTGGGCGAGGCGCTCCGCCTCCGCGCAGCGGTAGTCAACCTCTGCCCGCGCCGGCCCGCATGGGCCGGCGCCCATGCCGGGCAAAGGCGGGTAGGCAGGAGCTGCCGGCGGGCGCGCAGGGACGTCGACCATCCATCGAGCCTAGATCGCGCCAGATAGGGCGACAATGTGACATGTGGAGCAGTCTGTGGGTACCTGTGGTCGGTCCGCACATCGCCAGCGCAGTCCAGGGGCCTGCTCATGCCGCCAAGCGCGGCCGCTGCTACGATCACTCGCGGTGGCAATCGAGCCCAGCCTGCCGCGGGAGGTCTGAACTACTTGGCCATCGATCCCAACCAGGAGTTCCTGGTTCAGCCCGTCGATGCCTCATGGCTCCAGTGCAATATCGAGTGCCAGGAAGCGTGCCCCGTTGGCACGAACTGCCGCGGCTACCTGAACCTCGCCGCTGAGGGGCGCTTCGAAGAGGGCTACATCCTCTCGCGCGAGCCAAACCCGGTTGCGGCGATGTGCGCGTACGTTTGCTCCGCGCCGTGCGAACGCGCCTGCCGCCGCGGCGACATAGATCGACCGCTCGCGATCCGGGCCATGAAGCGCTTCCTCGTTGAATGGCACCAGGCCAGCGGCATCCCCGACGACATGCCCAACATCACGCCGCGCGACACGACGGTCGCCGTCATCGGCGCGGGTCCGGCTGGCATCGCGGTGGCCCGCGAGCTCGCCGTCGCCGGCCACCAGGTGACGGTGTTCGATGAGCTGCCGTACGGCGGCGGCACGATGCTGATCGGCGTTCCCGCCTTCCGCCTGCCGCGCGAGGCGATCGAGATGGACCTCAAGCTGGTGGAGCGCCTCGGCGTCAAGTTCCGGTATGGCGTCCGAGTCGGCCGGGACATCACCTTCGAACAGCTCCTGCAGCAGCACGACGCCATCGCCATCTGCGCCGGTGCGATGAACGCCGTGCCACTCGACGTGCCCGGTGGCGATCTGGACGGCATCCAGTACGGCGTCGATTACATGAAGAAGGCCAACCTGGGCGAGCCACTGACCGTGGGTCAGGACGTGGTCATCATCGGCGGTGGCTACACCGCGATGGACTGCTCGCGGACGAGCCTGCGCTACGGCGCGAAGAACGTGACCATCGCCTACCGACGCACGCGCTCAGAGCTGGTCGTCGACGAAGAGGAGCTGGGCGAGACGGAGCGCGAAGGCGTGCGGATGGAGTTCCTCGTCAGCCCGGTCGAGGTGGTCGGCGACGAGAACGGCAAGGTCCGTGCGGTGAAGTTCGTCCGCAACCGCCTGGGCGAGCCCGACGCGACCGGCCGCCGCGCGCCCGTGCCCATCGAGGGCAGCGAGTTCGAGATCAAGGCCGACACCGTCATCCCGGCCGTCAGCCAGGCCGCAGATAACACCTTCCTGCCGGTCGAGTCGAGCTTCGAGATCAACCGCGGCCGCGTCCGCGTCGATCCCGGGACGTACGCCACCAACGTGCGCGGCGTCTTTGCCTGCGGCGACTTCGTGACCGGGCCGACGACGCTCATCGAGGCCGCCGGTCACGGCAAGAAGTGCGCCTACGCGATCGATCGCTACCTGTCCGGGCGGCGCGAGGTCGACGTCGACGCGAACGTCCGCATCGTGTCCAGCTGGCGCCACGAGATGCCCGAGTTCTACGACGTCCTGCCGCGCGTCCACGTGCCCATGACCGCGGTCGCGGCGCGCATGCCCAGCGCCGATCCGCACGTCAACTTCACGACGCCCGTCGAGCGCGGCTACACCGCCCCGCAGGCGATCACTGAAGGCACGCGCTGCCTGATGTGCAACTACAACATCTGGTTTGACCCGTTCCGGTGCGTGTTGTGCGGCGCGTGCGCCGACGTCTGCCCCGAGGGCGTGATCCACATGATCGACATCAACCAGATGAAGTCGGAGGGCGCGCTGCCCGAGCTTGTCGACGCGTACGGCTGGTCGGAGGGCGCGGCGATGGTGCTCGACGAGGAGCGCTGCATCCGCTGCGCACTGTGCGTCAAGCGATGTCCGTATGACGCTATTACGATGGAGCGGTTCGAGCTCCAGGAGATCAGCTCCGACGGTCGGCTCTACAAAGAGAGCTACCGCGACACTCAGCTTGGTCTGGCAGGCATCGGCAACGGC
>DATBRX010000199.1:0-1682 GCA_036560085.1 Candidatus Limnocylindrales bacterium | reverse complement strand
CAGATCGGTCAGCTGGGTCTGAATGGGTGTCAGTGTCGGGTTCGAATCGAGCCAGCCCGGGATGCCCGCCTCGCCGCGGCAGTAGGCACACGGGCACAGCCAGCGCAGCGTCTCGAAGTCGTAGCGCGTCACGTGACCGTCCGGCCACTCCAGCTCGAGGGTGGCCGCGGCACGATCAGCGTGGATGCGGACTGGCGCCATGTACTCGCGCCCGGTGATGAAGGAGCTCACGCAGGAACGGTAAACCAAGGAATTGCCAAGGCGCGAAACTGAGCGCGGTGGGCAAACGACGTCAGCAGCACATTGGGGCCGCGATCGACGTCGGCAGCAACAGCGTTCATCTGCTCGTGGCGGCGCTCGCGCCACCCCAGACCCTGGTCCGGCGTGGGCTGACCACGATCGACGACCGCAGCCAGCTGCTCGGCCTGGGCGAGGTCGTCGACCGGCTGGGACACATCCCCGAGGAACAGCGCGGCCAGATCATGACCGGCATCGCCGAGTACCTGCTGACCGCCGGTACAGCTGGCGCGGAGCACGTGACGCTGCTCGGCACGGAGCCGTTCAGACGCGCGGCGGACGGCCACGAAGTCGCGGTAGAAGTGGGTGTGGTCACCGGCCTGCCGCTGCATGTGATCAACGAGCAGACGGAGGGCCTGCTGACGTTCATTGGCGTCACCGGTGGCGTGCCGCCGGCCGAGCCGCTTGTCGTGGTCGACATCGGCGGCGGCTCGACTGAGATGAGCATCTACAGCCCAGGCAAGCCGCTGAGGCTCCTGCCGCTGGCCATTGGCTCGGCCCGCCTGACGCGCGCCGTCGTCGCGCATGACCCACCCACCAAGTCCGAGTTCAACAAGCTGGAACGCGCGGCCCGCGCCGCGGCAGCAAAGCTGCCCCAGATGCGCTGGCGGGCCAAGGGGCGGCCGCGCGCGATCTTCGTCGGCGGCACGGCGACCAACCTGGCGCGGCTCGGAGTGCTGACGCGTGCCGGTCTCGCGGAGGATCGGAAGACTCTGGCCAAGCTGACGAGCGCGCAGGTGATCGAGCACTTTGGCGTTCGCCCGCAGCGCGCCGTGCAGCTCGCGGCCGGGGCGGCGATCGTTGACGCCCTGCTTGAGCGCGCTGGGCTCGATGAGGCGCTCGTGTCCGACGCGAGCCTGCGCGACGGCGCGATCATCGCCGCTGCCCGCTTCGGTGACGCGTGGCCCGATCGCCTGCCAGAGATCCTGGGGTGACCGTGGCGGCGCGGCCCGAAGTTCTGGCTGCCATCGACATAGGCAGCAGCAGCATTAACGTCCTCGTGGCAACGAGCTCCTTGGAGCGCATTGACCAGCGCAGCGAGCTGGTCGGACTGGCCGAGGCGATCGAACGCCAAGGCCGGATCGAGCCCGAAGATCGCGGTCTCATCCTCAACGCGCTCGAGGACTACATCGATCTCGCCCGGGCGGCCGGCGCGGCGCGCATCACCCTCGTCGGCACGGAGCCGTTGCGCCGCGCGGCCAATGCGAGCGAGATGGTGGCGCTGGTACGCAAGATGACCGGACTGCCGCTGCGCATCGTGACCGTGGAGCAGGAAGCGCAGCTCGCGTTCATCGGTGCGTGCGCCGGACGCGTGCCCGACAGACCAACCGCGGTGCTTGACATCGGCAGCTCCATGACCTTGATCAGCCTCCACAGCGCCGGCG
>DATBRX010000198.1:0-5112 GCA_036560085.1 Candidatus Limnocylindrales bacterium | reverse complement strand
CCGCGAGCTGATCGCGGAGGGCGCGACGGCCGACGAAGCGCGCCAGGCCATGGCCATGTTCAACAGCCGCGGTCTGGTCCACACCGGTCGCGACGATCTGGCCGATGACCAGGTCCCGCACGCCGTCGACCCCAGCCCCCTGCTGGCGGCCGGGCTGAGCCCCGCGCAGCTGGACGATCCCGTGGCCGTGGCGCATGCCCACAAGCCAACGATCCTCATCGGCACGACCGGCTGCCGCGGCGCCTTCTCAGAGCCGCTCATCCGCGAGCTCGCCGCGAACCATGAGCACCCGATCATCCTGCCGCTGTCCAACCCGGACGTGAACGCTGAGGCTCGCGCGGAAGACGTGATCGAGTGGACCGGCGGCCGCGCCATCGTCGCCACGGGCAGCCCCAGCCGCGATGTCGAGTTCGGCGGTCGGCGACGGACGATCGGCCAGGCCAACAACGTGTTCATCTTCCCCGGCATGGGCCTCGGCGCCGTGGTCGCCCAGGCACGCGAGCTGACCGACGAGGCCTTCCTGGTCGCCGCGCGGACGTTGGCCGGGATCGTGGGTGACGATGCCCTGGTGAACGGCATGATCTACCCGCCGGTCAGCACGCTGCGACCGGTGGCGCGGGCGATCGCCGAGGCGCTGGTCGTCCACTTCCGCGACGCCGGCTACGGCCGGCAGCTGCGCGATGAGCAGGTCGCCGAGGCCGTTGATAAGGCTATGTGGCGGCCCGAGTACCTGGACTACGCCGCGGACTGACCGAATCGCTGCGAACTCTGGGAGCAGGAACCATGGGGAATTTGGGCGCCGCTGTGACAGTCCACGCGAGCTTTTGTAGCAGGAGACGACACTGGCTACTGGCTTTGGTCGCAACCCTGGTCCTTGTCGCCACTGGGTGCGCCCAGCGCGCGGACTATCAGCTCTTCGTTCGTAACCACTCATCGGAACAGTGGCTGATCCGAACCAGTGTGGGCGATGCCGGCATGCAGCGCGTGGTGCTCGTGCGGCCAGGGAGCGAGGGACTGGCGCTCAATTGGGTGGGAGCGCGCGAGAAAGAGATCGAACTTCTTATGTTGGATTGCACCGTTGTCGGAACCTTCGAGTTCACCGTGGATGATCAAGTGGACGTGCCTGGCGTGGCGGGCGTTGACGGATCGGTACAGCCTTTCGGTTCGAATGGAGATTGGAATGTAAGTGGGATCGCGCTCACCTCAGCATGTGGTGGCGACTTGTCTATGTAGGACGGCCGTGGGGCAGCCGCGCACCTGCAATGCGGTTGAGGACGCGTCCAGGAGATGCGCTGGTGGGCGTCAAGATCGAGCCACGGCGCTTCCAGCCGAGACGTCGTGCCGCGACTAGGCGGTCGTTGCCGCCGATCAGGGTGGCAGTCAGGAGACTCGCCCTTTAATCCGGCATCGTCGTGGAGCGGACGGAACGGGGGTGTCTGCTCGACAACCTAATTTGACAGCCAGAGTCGCGGACGGGGTGGACCGGGCGGTCTTGGCGGGTCTTGGTGAGCGTGAGTTGGAGGGCCCACTGGGATTCGAACCCAGGACACGAGGATTAAAAGTCCCCTGCTCTGCCGCTGAGCTATGGGCCCAAGCGATCAGATTAGCCGCGCTGCCCAGGGCGATACTGCGGACGCATGAAGTTGTACTTCGCCGCTCCACTGTTTTCGGCCGCTGAGTTTCACTGGAACGCCGCCCTCGCGGCTGCCTTGAGGGCGGCAGGTCACGAGGTCTACCTGCCCCAGGAGAACGAGCCGGGCAAGTCCGCGCCGGAGATCTTCGCGGTCGACGTGGCCGGCGTCGACTGGGCAGAGGGCATCATCGCCATCATGGACGGTCCGGATCCCGATTCGGGCACCGCGTGGGAAGTCGGCTACGCCTACGGAAAGGGCAAGCCGATCGTGCTCATCCGGACCGACATCCGGAGCGCATCGAGCGGCGGCGCCGGCTACAACGCGATGCTTGCCGAGGCAGCGACCATCCGCGTCGACCTACCGCTACCTTCTTTGGCCGAGGTCGCAGCCGCGGTCATCGCTGCGCTTGGGCGTCTGGAAACGCCGCGCTGAGAGGGGTCGGCCGCACTAACATCGGCCGAAATCGGCGGGGACCAGACAACGGGTGAGGTGAGGGCGTGACTGATCTGCACACCTGGATCGTTTTCATCCACGTCGCGGGGGTGATCGTCTTCCTGGTCGCCCACGGCGTATCAGCCGGCGTCGTGCTGCGGCTGCGCACGGAGCGTGACCCGGCCGCTGTGCGGACGTTGGTCGAGCTGTCGCGGGGGAGCATGATGGCGATGAGCGTGGGCGCGCTGATCTGGCTCGTCGGCGGCATCGTGGCCGGCTTCACGGGCAAGGGCGGCGCAGGCTGGTGGACGACCGGCAGCTACTGGATCTGGGCGTCGCTGGTGCTCGCGATCGTGATCATCGGGCTGATGACGCCGCTGGGCCGGCTGTACCTGAACCGGGTCCGGGCCGCGGTCGGCGTGGACGTCAAGACGGGGGCGGTCGACCCAGGATTCCAGGTCGACCCGGCAGCGTTGGAGGCTGCAGTCAAGTCGGGCAATCCGACGCTCCTGGCGGGAATCGGCGTGGGCGGGCTGCTGATCCTGCTCTGGCTGATGATCTTCAAGCCGTTCTGATCACGCACAGACCGTTATGCGGGCGCAAGGAAAACGCCGCTAAGGGTTGGCAAACCGGCTCAACTGTGTAAAACTCCCGGGGCTCCACCGAGAGAGGCTGGTGGGGCGAAGCAACAGGCCGCCGTCAGGAAGGCCAGCAGCGGCCGAGGAAAGCGTCCCCAGACGTCCTCGCGCCAATAGCTACAGACGGTTTCGAGCCCGCCCCAGCGTGCTCGGCCCATTCCGGTCACGTCTGACCCCCCGTCTGCCACGCCCTGAACCGCGACCGCCATCGATCGAAACCGGACTTGGAGCCGGGGCCGATCCAAGGAGACGCAATTGGCAATCGCCATCGAGGGCGCGATCGTCGCCCGCCCTGCCCCGAACACGGGCGCCCACACCCGCCGCCTGTTCGTTCTGGTAATGGCCCTCGGCATGGCCCTGACCGTAGCGTTCAGCCAGGTCACCACTGTTGCCGCCGGCGGCGGCAGCGACGCCGAACCCGCCAGGGGCAGCCAGGCCGCGGCCATCCTGCGCATGGTCCGTGACGCGGTCGGTCACCCGTTCCGCATCGGCACGGAGGGTCCCAAGTTCTTCGACTGCTCGGGCCTCGTCTGGAGCGTCTACAAGCGCGCTGGCGTTCCGAATCGCATCGGTGGCGTCCGGGGCACAGTCACCCGCTACTACAAGTGGGCGGTCGCGCATGGCAAGATCAGCCGCCGCAACCCGCAGGTCGGCGATGTCGTCATCTGGGGCTCGCACGGCAAGCTTCACCATTCGGGGATCTACATCGGCAATGGCCGTGCGATCAGCGCGCTCAACCCCAAGCTGGGCGTGCGCAACCACCCCCTGGGCTACGTGCACATGCGCGTCTGGGGCTTCATCCACACCGGCATCAGCCGCTGAGCAGCGGGCTCCGTACGAACCCGTCCAGAGAGACGCGGTCGGCGTAAGCCGGCCGCGTTTCTTTTTGCCCCGCTCAGCCTCCGCCCCTGAGCCGAACGGCACGTGGGCCCGCCCGACAGGGCCATGTAGCATCCTGCTGACATGGTGCTGACCGACAAGCAGGCTGGCAGGTCGACCGACACGGACGTGCTTTTCGACGCTGCGCAGGCCGATTTCGTGCGCTGGGAAGTGGTCAAGGACCTGATCGATTCGAGCATCGACCTGATGCTCAACTACCGCCAGAGCGGCCACCCCGGTGGCTCACGCTCGAAGGTCCATCAGATGGTCGCGCTGTTGCTGTCAGGCGCGATGCGCTGGGATGTGCGCCGGCCGTGGCTGCCGTTCGGCGACCGCTTCGTGCTGAGTGCCGGGCACACCGTGCCGCTCGTGTACGCCACCCTCGCGGTCATGAACGAGGCGCTCCGCGCGCGCCATGAGCGCGACCACGACGAGCGGTTCGCGTTCCCCGATGACGGGCGCTGGGCGCTCACCTGGGAGCAGCTCCTGAAGTTGCGCCGCCGCGGCGGGCTGCCGGGCCACGCCGAGATGGAAGGCAAGACCCTCTTCCTGAAGTTCAACACCGGCCCGTCGGGCCACGGCATGCCGCCCGCCGCGGGCGAGGCGCTCGCGCTCAAGCTTGCCGGCGCGGATGAAGTCAAGGTCTTCGTCATGGAGGGCGAGGGCGGCCTGACTCCGGGCGCCGCGCACGAGACACGACACACGGCGTGGGGCCTGGGGCTCAACAACCTCGTGTTCCTCGTCGACTGGAACGACTTCGGCATCGACGAGCGGCCCCTGTCGTCGGTGGTGTACGGCACGCCCGAGGACTGGTTCGTGCCCTACGGCTGGCGCGTCAACGGCACGGAAGAGGGCTCCGAGTGGGGTCCGGTCACGCAGGCGGTCCTGGAGGTGGCGCGCGGCACCAATCCGGGCAAACGGCCCAGCGCCGCGTGGTTCAAGACGCGCAAGGGCCGCGGCTACGGCAAGTACGACTACAAGAGCCACGGCACTCCGTGGCCCATGAACGCGCCCGAGTTCTGGGCCGTGCGCAAGGAGTTCGCGGGGAAGTACGGCATCACGTACGAGGGCGTGGACGAGCCCGCGCCCACGGATACCGACGCGCGCAACGCCCAGGCGCGCGCCAACCTCGAGGCGACCTTTGGCGTCCTCCGCAACGACGATGCCCTGTTGACCTGGCTCTCCGACCGACTGCTCGAGGTGGCGGCCACCGTCCCGGAGCAGGTCGACGGCCTGAATATCGGTGGCAAAGGCACGGACATCTTCTCCGACAAGAAGATCTTCACTGCAGCCGACTACCCGGCCGAGCTCTGGAAGCAGCCCGGTGACAAGCAGCCCAATCGCGCCGCGCTCGGTAACTGGGGCGCGTGGGTGAACTCGTATGCCAGGGCGGAGTACGGCCGACCGCTGTTCATCGGTGCCTCAGCCGACCTCGCCGAATCGACCAACCTGGCCGGATTCGGCAAGGACTTCGGCGACCTCCCTGGATGGGGCTGGTACGAACGCGATTCCAACCCGCGCGGCACGGT
>DATBRX010000197.1:0-12977 GCA_036560085.1 Candidatus Limnocylindrales bacterium | reverse complement strand
GCTCGAGGTCTGGGACTCGCCCAACAGCGCCGGCGTCATCACCGACGCCATCCGCTGCATCAAGCTGGGCCTCGACCGCGGCCTGAAGGGCACGCTCGTGGCACCGTCGAGCTACTTCATGAAGAGCCCGCCGCGCCAGATCCACGACGACATCGCGTTCAACCGCGTGGAAGCGTTCATCCGCGGCGAGGACAACGAGACGCTCGTTGGCACCGAGAAGGCGCCCGCTCCCAAGCGGCGTCGGCTGGGCGCGCACGACCGCGTCGCGACCAAGTCGCAGACGTCGGCCAATGCCAAGGCTGCGGCCACCGCCGCGGCAGCCAAGGTTGAGGCGAAGGCGAGGTAACACCATCGCCGTGAACCAGCCGAAGGGCGGTGTGGCGTACGCGCCGCACCGCCGCGAGGCCAGATCAAGCCGCATTGGCCAGGCCGTCCGCCGGGCGCGTGAGCGCTCGGCGGTGCGTGGCTACCGCGCCGCCGCGGCCGCCATCGGGCGCATCCCGGCGCGGCTCAGCCTGCCCGTCGGCAAGGCCCTGCTCGTCGGCTCGTATTTCGCGTGGCCGACGAAGCGGCGCATCATCCTGGCCAACGCGTCGCACGTCCTGCAGCTGCCGGCGAGCGACCGCCGCGTGCGTCACCTGGCGCGGCGCATCTACGCCACCTACGCGCAGTTCATCATCGAGCTGATGCGCCTGCCGCGGCTGCCCGCGTCGGAGCCGGCGCGGCTCGTCCGTGGCGCCGCGAACCAGGGCGACGAGTCCTTCTTCGCATTGTTCGAGCGCTACCGCGCAGAGGGCCGGGGCATGATCGTCGTGTCGGCCCACATCGGCAGCATCGACATGATGGCGGGCTCGATGGCCTATCGCGGCCTGCCCTGCTACGGCGTGGCCGACGACTCGGCCTACCCGGAGCTCTTCGAGGCGATCAACGAGCAGCGCCGCCGCTGGGGCATCCAGGTCATTCCCTGGAAGAACCTGCGGCGCACCTTCAAGGCGCTGCGCGAGGGCGGCATCGTGGGTCTCGTCGTCGACTGGGGCTATCGCGCGGAGGACGTGCCGGTCAAGCTCTTCGGCGAGTGGGCCACGCTGCCGGCAGGTCCCGTGATGCTCGCAGCGCGGACCAATGCGCCCATCGTCCCCGCGGTCTGCCGGCGCATGCCCGACGGTTTCTACGAGGCGCGCCACTACGACCCCATCGAAGTGGCCAACGATTCGCCCGCGGAGACGTTGCGCGTCACGCGCCTGATCGCGACCGCGGTCGAGGACATGATCGCCACCGCGCCGGAGCAGTGGTACAGCTTCAAGCCCATCTGGCCCGACACGGAGGCCGAGAAGCAGAAGCTGGCCGATCGGGCGGCGCAGATGGAATCGGGCGCGTGACCACCGACGCTAACGTCCAGGCCACGCCGCGGCGCGATTCACCCCGCGCCACGCAGCCCCGCGTAACCATTCGCACTCGGCTACTCATCCTGGCCGCGACCGTGCTCCAGCACCTGCCCGATGGGCTGCTCCAGCGCATCGCCCACGCGCTCGGCGGCGTCATGTATCGCGTCCGACCGGCGCGCCGGAGGCTCGTGCGCGCCAACCTCCAGCGCGTCGTGACGTGGCTCGTCGCGCACGACATGGCCAACCCGCAGGTACGCGCGGCCGCGACCGACCCCCGGGCGCTGGATCGGCTGGTGCGGGCTGCGTTCGGCCACTACCTGCGCGGCTACCTCGAGAGCGCCACGCTGCCGCGCTACGGCACGGCGGAGCGGCTCAAGCGCGTCCAGGCTGACGACTGGAGCGCCGCCGACCGGGCTTTCAAGAACGGCCCTGGTGGCAAGGCCGGGCGGCTGATCATCGTCTCGCTCCATTTCGGCGCGATCGAAATCCCCGGCCTGTGGGCCACCAAGACGCTCGGCGGGCGGATCACCGCGCCAATGGAGACGATCGGCGATCCCGGGTTGCAGGCGTACTTCGAGCGCGCCCGGCGCGGCACGGGCATGAACGTGATTCCTGTCGAAGGCGCGGCCGCAGAGCTGCGCGCGGCGCTGGAGCGCGATGAGATCGTGGCCCTGGTGGCCGACCGCGCGGTCGGTGGCGTCGGCAGCACAGTCGAGCTCTTTGGTGCACCGGCGCGGCTACCGGCCGGCCCGGCGCTGCTGAGCGACGAGACCGGCGCACCCGCGTGGCTGATCGTGACCCGCCGCGTTGGCTGGGGCGACTACCGCTCGCGCATGGAGCAGATCGTGCCCGGCGCACCGGCCGGGGACTCGCGCCGCGACCGCCTGAGCGCCTTCCTCGACGCTGAGGCGCGGGCATTCGAGCGCGCCATCGCCGACGCGCCCGAGCAGTGGTGGACGGTGTTCTTCCAGATCTGGCCAGACATCAAATGACGAACGCGTCGGCCGATCAGCACGAGGGAGGCCGGGGTCGGGCCGACCTGCACATCCACAGCCTCGCTTCGGACGGCATATCGTCGGTCGGGGAGATCCTCGCCGCGGCCGAAGCCGCGAAGCTCGACGTGATCGCCATCACCGATCACGAGCGGATGGACGCGGCACTCGCCGCGCACGCGCTGGCGGAGGCCTCCGGCTCGAAGGTCAGCGTGATCGTCGGCGAGGAGGTGACGACCCGGTCAGGGCACGTGATCGGGCTGTTCATGAGCGAACGCATCCGACCATGGGGCTCGCTGCGCTCGACGATCGCGCGCATCCATGAGCAGGGCGGCCTGGCGATCATCCCTCATCCGCTCGTGCCATATCCGCTGTGCGTCAGCGGCCGGGCGGTCCGCGCGCTGCTGGACGACCCCAACCCCATGTTCCACCCGGACGCGATCGAGGCCTTCAACGCGTCGACCGCGCGGATGCGCTGGTCACGCGGCGCGCCCGAGTTCGCGCGCCGGATTGGCCTGACCGCGCTGGCCGGCAGCGATGCCCATCGCGCCGCGGATGTCGGCCATACGGTGACCACCTTCCCGGGCCGCACGCCGGATGACCTGCGCGCGGCTATCGCTGCCGGCACCACGGAATGGTCGGGCGACGCCTATACCTGGCGCAGCCAGCTCGACATGTTCGTGCGCCAGCAGCACAAGAACGCGCGGGCGGTCGGCGCTACCGCGCGCCATCGCCTGCTCGGCGCGGGCCTGGGTCGCGACCTGGGCTATCCGCGCACGAGCGCTGAGAGGGGCTAGCAATGAAGATCGGCCTAGTGACGCCGTACATCTACCCCTTGCCGGGCGGCGTCAACGCGCACGTCAAGTTCCTGTACGAGAACCTCATCGCGCGCGGCCACGACGTGCGCATCATCAGCAGCGTCCACGGCGCACAGCGGACCGACGAGGGCGACGTGATCCGCCTGGGCTATGGCTTCAGCGTCCCGGCGAACGGCTCCGTCGGGACGATGACCGTCTCGCCGCGGCTTGCCCACCAGGTGCGCGAGATGCTCGAGCGCGAGCGTTTCGACGTGCTCCATTTCCACGAGCCGTTCGTGCCCTTCCTGTCGCTCATCCTGCTGCGCGAGAGCCAGAGCATCAATGTCGCGACGTTCCATGCCTACGCCGGCTGGAGCCCGGCGTACGAGTTCGGCAAGCGCATGCTCGGCCGGTTCGCGCGCCGGTTGCACGGCCGCATCGCGGTCAGCGCCGCCGCGCGGCACTTCATCGATCGCTACTTCCCGGGCGACTACAAGGTCATCCCCAACGGCGTCGACATCGCCCGCCTTGAGGCCGCCCAGCCGATCGCGCGCTACCGCGACGGCACGCTCAACATCCTGTTCCTCGGCCGCTTCGAGAGCCGCAAGGGCGCGCTGTACCTGCTCAAGGCGTATCGCGTGCTACGCCGGCGCGGCATCAACTGCCGGCTACTGCTCATCGGTGCGGGGCCGCAGGAGCGCGAGATCCGACGCTACGTGGCGACGCGGCGCCTGACTGGGGTTGAGTTGCTCGGCCGGGTCAGCGACGACGACAAGGCGCGCTACCTCGCGACTGCGGACGTCTTCGTGTCACCCGCGACCGGTGGCGAGTCGTTTGGCATCGTGCTGCTCGAGGCCATGGCCGCCGGTACGCCGATCGTGTGCAGCGACATCCACGGCTACAAGGGTGTCGTGCGCCGCGACCAGCAGGCGCTGCTCGTGCCGCCGCGCGATGTAAAGGCGCTCACTGAGGCGCTGGCGCGCGTCCTGGGCGACGCCGACCTGCGCGCCCGGATGGGCGCTGCCGGCCGCGAACGCGCGCCCCAGTTCAGCTGGCAGAACATCACCGCCAAGGTCGAGGACTACTACCTTTTCGTGGCGCGTCGTGCGGCGTCGCACGGTCCGCTGCCGGCGCACGTCAATCCGCGGATAATCGGCGAGCCGATCTCGATCACGCAGCTCCGCGCAGCGCGCTGAGTCGGCCCGCAGAGGCCAGCCATGAACTCCACGTCGCAAGACGGACTTGCCCCGCTCGAGCTGCCGGACAGCATCAGGCGCGCGTCGCTGACGCTGAAGGTCCTGGCCGTCATCTACGTCCTGGGCATCATTTTTGCGGGCCTGCCCGGCATCGTCCCGACGTCGCTCTTCGAGACCGTCGCGTTCAATCTCTTCGCCGCAGGTCTGGCAGTCGTGTTCGGGGTGGTGGCGCTGGCCCTCGATCGAAAGCAGCCGTGGGCCCTGTCGACCGTCCGACTCCTGCTCGCGTTGCTGGTGATCTATGGCGCCTACACGTTCGTGTCGCTCCTCCTCGCGGGCAAGTTCCGTATCCCGACGACCATGCTGGTTGCCGGGTTCGGCCTGTTCATGCCGGCCGACGAGTGGCCAGCCATGAAGCCCAGCGTCCGGGGCGGCGGGGTCCTCGTGCTGGTCGCCGCGCTATTGGGCCTGCAAACGGCCAGCCCGGCGCTGTTCGGGTGGGGCGGCTACTTCGACGTGCACCAGGGCGACCTGGACGCGGCGCTCGTCGTTGACTGCGGCACCGCCGGCCCGCCAGAGCAGCTCGCGATCACCTACGAGTGGTCGTGGTCCAGGGACACGCTGCTAGCCAACGACGAGGATCAGGTAGTCATCGGCTGGGAGGGCGATGGCGTGGATGGCCGGCCCATGTACGTGGCCATCGACCTGCCTGCCCAATCGGACGGGATCTACCTGGGCGTGTCGAGCGGCGCGAGTGGCCCGATGGCCAGCCAGGTTGCGGCCACGTGGCGCGGTGTGTTCATGGTGCGCCTCGACCTGCACAAGCTGGAGGTCCGACCGGGTCGCATCGCGGCGGTGCTGGTCCGCACGGCGGCGCAGCCGGCCCCGGAGCAGAGCGTGACATTCGGTGTCAGCTACATCCACTCCGGCGTCTGGCGCAACGATGTCGAGACGGTGACCTGTACCTGGTAGAGCTCTCAGCTCGTCTCCGGTAGTTCGCTGACCTCGTCGTCCGAATAGCGCGCCGACCGCCAGGTGCGCGCGGCATAGACCGCGGCGATGCACAGGCCGATCACGGCCACGGCCAGCAGCGCGACGCTCGGCCATGAGATGGGCATGTTGACTGCCGGATCGCGGTTGACCCCGAACTGGAAGCCCCAGTTCCAAGTCGGCAGCAACCCGAGGTGGATCTGTGACAGCGGTGTCGGCACGGGCAGGCTGGCGATGTTCGGGTAGAAGGCGACGAACCAGATGACCGCGGCCGTCAGCGCGCCCACCACGAACTTGCGCGGGTCGCTCGCCCGGAGCACGAAATACGCCGGCACGGCGAGCAGCAGCAACGCCACCAGCGCCGGCTCCTCGGCACGCACATCGGCGGAGAACACCGGTTTGCCAGTCAGCGCCGCACCGATCACGGCGATGACGACGCCGAACAGCGCGACGGAGAAGGACACCGGCAGCAGCAGCGGCCAGTAGCTGGGGCGCGTCACGTCAGGGCCAGAGCTCATGGACACATAGACGATCGTCCCGGCCGCGACCAGGCCCACGATCGCGAGCCCCAGGCCGACGACCTGGATGTCGGTCAGGGTCAGGGTGCGCGAGAGCGCGGCGCAGACTTCTGTGTTGGGGTTGACCGACTGGGTGTTGGCCAGGCCGCACAGCGGCTGGCGCAGCAGCCATAGCAGCGGCGCGCCGATCACCGCGAGCGCGGCGCCGACGCGGGCGACGGCCCACGTGCCGCGCGACGGCCCGTGCCACAGCTCGGCCAGGAAGTAGGCCAGCGCCAGGAACGTGAACGGCAGCGTGGTGAAGATGTGGTACTGGAACGTCGCGCGGTCGATGCGCGCCCAGGGCAGCCACAAACAGGCGATCGCGACCGCGACAAAGGTGAGCGGCAGGCTGCGCCGCTTCCAGGCCTGCCAGGACGTCCAGCCGATCGCCGGGATGGCCAGCCAGAATGCGACCAGGTTGCCGGTGTCGTAGATGACCGCTGTCGTGCCGTTGGCGTAGTTGCTCTGCTCGAACCAGACGGGCTTCAGGTCGAGCAGCCAAGCCCACCACGGCGACGACGCCGGATGCGTCGCGCGCAGGGTGTCGTGGTAGTTGTACATCGACTTCTGGAGATCGAGGAATGCCTGGCCCTCGGTGCCCTGCGGGAAGAACGGCAGCCACGACGGCATGCCCCAGTGGTTACCCAGGTTGATCCACGGGATGTAGCTGGCCATGTAGACCGCCAGGGGAATGATCAGCAGCGCGCCCAGGGCGAGCAGCCAGGGCAGGCCCAGGAAGCCCGAACCGGGCCGTAGCCAGCCGCGCGGCGCGGGCGGCTCGGCCGGCGTTTCATCCTGGTCGACGATGCGCCTTGCCAGCGGGCCGTAACCGCGCCGCCCGGCGAACCAGAGTCCAGCAACGATGGCCAGCCCGACGAAGGTCACGCCCGCGCCGAGCTGCAACAGACGGGCCGGCGTCAAGAAGGTGCCCAGAGGCGGCAGACCGCCCTGGCTGGACTTGTAGAGGCTGTAGAGCAGGATCAGCGGCCCCGGCACCAGCACCGCCAAGGCGCCCATCCGCAGCTCGTCGGCAGAGAAGCGCATCGGCCGCAGAGCCATGGCCAATGCCAGCACCACGGTCAGGCCCACCATCACGAAGAGGAACAGGTAGTTGAGCGACGGATTGGCGACATTGGTCGCCGGGTTGATCGCGATGTAGCCCAGGACCGCGGTCAGCGCGACCATCGCCACCAGGGCGATCCAGCGGCCCAGCGCCGAGCGGATGAGGATCAACAGCCCGACTGCCCCTATCGCATACAGCCCGACCCACTTGCTCGCGAATGCGAGCCCCAGCAGCACGCCCACAGCCGGCAGCCCGACGATCAGCGCAAACGGATTGCGCCACCGGCCCAGCCAGAGTGGCACGAAGAGCGTCATCGCGGCGACGATGAAGAAGGCGACGTAGGTGTCGTTCATGGCGATGCGCGCGTTGGCGAAGAACATGCCGTCGGCCAGGACGAGCAGCGCGACGATGAGCGCCACCGCGCGGCGGGCGGACAGGAAGCGCGCAAGCAGGTAGATGCAGACCGCCATCAGCGCGCCAACGAGAACGCCCGGGAAGCGGTATGCCCAGCCGTTGTTGCCCACGTCGATCGTCGCGAGGACACCGTCCTCGCTCAACGCCAGGAGGTCATCGCGATCCTCCGCCGGTCGGTCGCGCTGGACGTCCAGCGTCAGGGCGCGCGGCTCGAAGGACAGAGGGGCGTCGGCAAATATCGCATTCGAGCGCGGCTCGATCACGTACACAGTTGGGGTCGTCGCGTCCTGCGCCCGGCCCAGGACGTGGATGTTGGTCGTCGCCTCGTTCCAGCGCACGTCCTGGACCGTGTTGGGCATCGTGAGCGGCGAGCCGAGCGCGGCCTCGCCGTCCGTGGGCAGGCGCAGCGTGATGAGCTGCGCGCCGCTCGCGGCATAGATAGTCGGCACATCTGGACCGCGCGATACGAGTGCCATACCGCCCACTGGATGACTGCTATCGAAGCGCTTGATCTCCACGAGCGACGCAGCATCGAGCAGGACGATTCCTGTACTCGTGCCCACCGCCACCATGGGCCGCTCCTCGATGGTGGTGCCGGGCAGGCGACCGTCGTCGATCGCGGCCTGCACATCGTCGACCATCGGGGCGATGTCGCCGGCGAGGATCGTGCGCGGGTCAGTTGAGGTGGATACGAGAGTCTCGATGCGCGCCGCGTCGTCCGAAATCAGGCCGGCAAGCGTGTGGGCATAGTCCGCGAAGTCGGTGACCTGCGTCGGATCGACAAGGATCTCGGCGCGCGGCGGCACGCCGACGATGGTCGTGCCGGGCAAATCGCCGGCGTCGATCGCTTCCTGGACGTCGGCGTGGAATTGGCCCACGTCGCCGGCCACGACAACTTGCTGGCCATTGGCCGTGTCGAGCACACCTTGGATGCGTGAGGCATCGTTCGAAATGAGCCCGGCAAGCGTGTGCGCGTAAGCGCCGAAGTCGCTGACCTGGCTTGAATCGACAAGCACCTCGGCGCGCGGCGGCACGCCGGCCCCAGTGACGCCATTGCTGAACGTGGCGCGGCCGGTCTCGAGACCGGCCAGATCGAAGCTGACCACGGACCCGCCGTCAGAGACTGCCAGCAGCTCCGTTCCGGTGGCGTAAATGCGGCTGATCGGTCCGACGAGATCGGTGGCGTCTGCAAATGGGTAGGCGGTCGGCAGCAGCGGATCCGCGCCCGCCCGACGCGCGGCATCGAGCTGGTCCGTCGGCATGGTCGAGATCGAGCCCGCAGCGTCAGCGAGGTAGAGCATGTGCGCGGTCTGGTCGATGGCCGCGCCGACGAAGGGCCCGGGCAGCGTCGCTACCTGCTGCTTCGTGGCAAGGTCATAGACCCGCAGCTCGCTGCCGGTGACCACGTACAGCCGATCGCCGTTGCGCAAGCCGGGCTGGTCGGGCGGGCTCCAACGTGTCTCCGTGTCGGCGTCACGGACCGGCGTGCCCAGATCGCGCGTGTCGGTGACGCGGTTATTGCCGAGCAGGGTGATGCCCCAGGCCATGGCGTACTTGGCCAGGTGCGGGTGGGTGAACTCGTAGATGGAGTGCGGCATGTCGTAGCGCCAGTCCTGGAGGAACTCGACCGCGGTGCGCGCGTGGTAGACCTCGTCGAAGTGCGGCCCGTACGGCACCTCGAGCCGGTACGTGCGCAGGAACAGCGAGGCGGCGAAGACCAGCAGCACGAGCGCCAGGTCGCGCCGGTCCAGCCGGCCGCCGCGCTCGTTGATCAGGAGCTTGCTGCGGTCGCGCCGCACCGACGGGCGATCGATAACGGAGCTGATCCAGCGCTGCCAGGGTGCTGGCTCGGCCGGCTCGCCGTCATCATCCGTGAGGGGTTCGTCGTCGAGCTCGGGCTCGCCCTGGCTCCGCTGCACGGCTGCGCTCGTGACCGCGGCCCCAGTGGCCTCCGGTGCCGTCTGGCCGTCGCCGAACCTCGTTGGCTGGGTGCTCCACGGTGCCTGGGCGGCCCGCGGCCCGGGCGGCCCGACCGGCGCGGGATCGCGCGCGTCAGCTCGAACAGGTGGCGGCGCGGGTCGCGCGGCCTCGCTGGGCCGCATACGAAGCGCAATCAGCACGAATCCAGCCACGTTGAGGAAGATCGCAATGAGGATGCCGAGTGGCTGGCGGAACAGCTCGCCTAAAGGCAGGTGCTCGAGGTTGGGTGTGGCGTAGAGGTCGGTCGTCAGGATGCCGTGCAGGTTGATGAACGCTGCTATTGACAGCGCGATCGTCGCCGTCATCCAGCGCCGGTCGACCACGGCGAGCAGCGGCAGCAGCCCGAAGATCGGGAACATGTAGCGCTCGTGGACGCGCGTCGGCAGCATGAAGAACGCCAGCGCGAGGAAGATCGACACCGTGACGAGGCTGCGCCGGTCGTCCTGCCACGCCAGGCGCAGGACGCCGACCGCGAAGCCCAGGGCGAGCAGGATGCCGCCGATCAGCACGCCCGGCAGCGGGCCGAGCAGGCCCACGGTATCTGACGACCAGCCACCGCCAAAGGCCAACGGGGCGGAGCCACCGGCGCCCATGAGCGCCCAGGGGTTGTAGGCGTTGACGCTCAGCCACGGGTAGCCGCCGGCCGTGCCCGTCATCTGGTTGAAGAAGCGCACCACGTCCATCGAGAAGGGCGCGAGCATCAGCAACAGGACGACCAGTCCGGCGACGGCAGATGAGACGAGCCGCCAGAACCCGTCCTCCACCTCGAACCAGGTGCGGAACCGCTCGGGCACCAGCACTGGGTTGCGCGGGTTCGTGCCCGGCCGGAACAGGTGGCGGCGCAACAGGACTATGCCCACGATGGGCAGCGCCACCACGCCGAACTGCGGCTTGATCAGCGCCGCCAGCACGGCCAGCACGGTCGCGCCTTCGGAGTTGCCGCGCACCAGCGCGAACACCGTGAGCAGGATGATGAGCGCGCCGGCGGCATCGGTCTGGCCCCAGACGGCAGAGTCGTACCAGGTGACCGGGTTGAGCACGTAGAGCGCGGCCGCGATGAGCCCCAGGCGCGAGGCGTCGGGCCGGTTGGCGCGCCAGCTGCGCACGACGTAGAACAGCGCCGCGCCCACCGCGATGTCGAGCAGCATCGGCGGGATCTTGATCAGCGCCGCCGTGGCCGACACAGCATCGCCGTTGGCGAACGGTGCGAGCAGACCACCTAACCCCCCTAAAAGCCACAGGACGTATAGGTACCCCGGCGGGTAGTCGGCGAAGCCTGCGCTGGCGTAGAAGGTGCCCGGGCCGTGCTGACCCAGTTGAATCGCCCACGCCGTGAACGTCCCGATGTCCGATTCGAAGCCCGAGCCTGGCAGCAGGACGTATGCAATAGTTAGGCGAAGGAGTAGACCGACGAGAAGCAGGATGGCGAGGCTGCCGACGGCCGTACGCGTCCCCCGCGCACGCCTCGCGCCGAGGAATCGGTCGGCCCCGCCTGCCCGGGGCGATGTCACTCTCGACCGAACCTCCAGGGGATGACCAAGTGCACCCGAGTATAGCGACGACCTACCCGCCGGCCGGCCAGGAGTCGGCTGGCGGGAATGACCTTGCGGGGCGCCTGCGCACCCTCCTGGAGCGTGCCGATCCGGCCCATATCGGCCTCTTCTTCGTCATCGTGGCGCTCGGGATCTACATCTTTTCCGATCCGGCGCGGAGCGGCTGGTACAACCATTTCGTCTGGCAGTCCGACGCGTTCCTCCACGGCCGCATCGCCATCGCCTACCCGGTCTCCGACGGTCCCTACGTCAACAGCTACTTCCAGGACATCATGCCGCTGCCATCGGCCCCGGGGGAGCCGTCGTACGGCCTGCTGCCGTTCCCACCGCTGCCCGCTGTGCTGCTCATGCCGTTCGTGGCCATCTTTGGCCTGGCTACCGACGCGCAGCTGTTTGGCGCGGTGTTGGGCGCCATCAACGTGGGTCTGGCGTGGCGCCTGACGACGCGCCTGACGGAGTCGCGCTCGGCCGCCTTCCTGGCGACGCTCTTCTTCGCCTTCGGCACGGTTCACTGGTACGCCGCCATCATCAGTACGACGTGGTTCCTGGCGCACGTTGTTGCGGTCACCTTCCTCCTGCTGGGTGTCACGCTGGCGCTCGACGCCGAGCGGCGCGAGCAGCTGCGCCGGGTAATGCGCATTCGCGCGGCCGATGAATCAGTTCACGCTGCGCGCAACCCGCTCGCCGAGACGTTCGAGCAGGCGAGCCTCTTTGTCGCTTGGGGGCGACGGCTGTTCGGCCAGATCGACGCACTGCAGTTCATGGCCGGTTTCGTCTTCGGACTCGCTGCACTGTCACGGCTCACGATCATCTTTGGCGCGCCCTTCTTCCTGTTCGTCGGCGGCGGTGGCTCGTACTTCAGGCGCGCACTATCGGCGGGCATCGGCGCGGCGATACCAGTGGCGCTGATCGGCATCTACAACTACCTGAGCACGGGTCACCTGTTCAACCCGGTGTATGAGTTCCTCTTCCAGCAGCAGTTTCACGGGCTCCCCTACGCGCCGTCGGAAGAGTTCTATGGACAGCGCGAGTGGGGCCCGGAGAACCCGCTCTACATCCCGTTGAACGCCGTGCTCATGTTCCTCTGGCCGCCCGATCTCTCGCCCACTTACCCACCTTTTGATCAATGCGCGAATGTCGCTCGCACCGTTTTGGGAGCGTGCCCGGTCGCGGTGCCCAGCAAGTTCGGCATGAGCATCTTCCTGACCAGCCCGGCCTTCCTGCTCATTCCATTCGTCGCCGCCGTCGCCTGGCGGCAGCGCGTGGTCCTGGGCGCGTTGCTGGCCGTCGTCGCGATCGGCCTCGTCAACCTGGGCCACTTCAGCCAGGGCTGGGTCCAATTCGGCTATCGCTTCAGTCTTGACTTCGCGCCGTTCTCGCTCGTGCTCGTGACGATCGGCATCGCGTGGCTCGCCAGGTCGCCGCGCGGCTTGGCCTGGGTCGCGGTGCCGCTGGTGATCATGTCGGTCCTGGTCAACGCGTGGGGCGTGTACTGGGGCGTGAAGCTCGGCTGGTGAGCAGCGCAGATAATCCCGCCGTGGCCGTGAACCAGATGTCCGCCGACCGGCCACGCGCGCCAGCGCTGTCGTTCTTCTTCCCGGCGCACAACGAGGCCGAGAACATCGAGGCGCTCGTTGCCGAGGCGCTCCAGGTCCTGCCGCGCTTGGCCGACGAGTTCGAGATCATCGCTGTCGACGACGGCAGCAAGGACGCCACGCCACGTCTGGCCGACGAGCTAGCCGCGCGCCACCCCCAAGTGCGTGCCGTGCACCACGAGGTCAATCGCGGCTACGGCGGGGCGCTGCGCAGCGGCTTCCGGGCGGCGCGCTATGAGCTGGTCTGCTTCCTCGACGGTGACCGCCAGTTCCACGTTGAGGACCTGGGTCGGCTGCTCGAGCGCCAGGCAGCGGCCGACAACCCAGACGTGGTGGTCGGTTACAGGATCAAGCGTGCTGATCCGTTCGTTCGGCTGGCCTACGCGCGCGCCTACCGGTTGGCGCTGCGTATCTTCTACGGCCTCAAGGTGCGCGACCCCGACTGCGCGTGC
>DATBRX010000196.1:0-21121 GCA_036560085.1 Candidatus Limnocylindrales bacterium | reverse complement strand
GCGTCAGCACCTGCAGCGGCACAGCCAGGTCAAGCACGCCGTTCGGGGCGAGGCCGCGCACCAGGATCGACGCGACCGGAAAGACGAAGAACAGCCCGACGAACGCCAGCGGCAGCGCCGCCAGCGCGAGCGTCAGTGCGTTGCGGCTTGCCACTCGTTCAACCAGCGCTCGCGATTGAGGCCGATCTGTTCGGGCGCCATGGTCAGTGGCTCCGGCACCACCACCGCGTAATCCCTGAAGACCTGGGCGATATTCGTCGCGGGTACCGCCGGGAAGACGAACATGTTGAGCGGGATGTCGGCCTGGAATTCGGCGGTCAGCATGAAGTCGATGAACTTCCTGGCCAGCTCAGGCTGCGCTGTGTCGGCAAGGACACCGGCGAACTCGACCTGGCGGAAGCAGCCGTCGGTCATCACGCCTGTTGGCGCCTCTGCCGGCTGCGGACTCGCATAGAAAACCTCCGCCACCGGGCTCGTCGCGTACGAGACGACAAGCGGCCGATCGCCCCGGCCAGACCCGCCCGAGAAAGTGCTCTCGTAGGCCTCCGACCAGCCGGACACGATGGCCACGTCGCTGTCGCGTAGGTCGGCCCAGTAGTCGAGCCAGGTGTAGACGCCCGACTCACCAAACTCGGCGATCGTCGCGAGCATGAATGCCAGGCCGGGCGATGAGGTCCCGGGATCTTCGACCACGAGCTGGCCGCTGTATTGCGGCTTGGCCAGGTCCGCCAGGGTCCGCGGCGCGGGATTGGCGTCGTCGAAGGCCTCCTTGTCGAAGTTGATGCACACATCGCCGTAATCGATCGGCGTGACCCGCTCGCGCGCGTCGAGCCTGAGCACCGCCGGTACCGCCGTGACGCCAGCGGCGCGGTACGGCTCGAAGATGTCGGCGTCGAGGGCGCGCGAGAGGAAGGTGTTGTCGACGCCATAGAGGAGGTCGGCGAGCGGGTCGTCGCGGGTCAGGATGGCCTGGTTGACCATCTGTCCGGCATCGCCCGCGCGGAGCACGTTGACACGCGCGTTGTTCGCCGACTCGAACGCGGCCAGGATCTCGGGTGTCACTGCGAACGAGTCATGGGTCAGCAGGGTCAGCTGTGTCGGAGGCGCCGTGAAGACAGGCGGTGTTGGAGTGCCGGCCGCGTCGGGATTGGGGGTCGTGAATACGCCGGACAGCGCGGCAACGACGATGACGACGACCACCGCCAGAGCCGCGATGGTCAGGAGCACTGGCCGGTTCGATTCGTTCATCAGTCGGAAACCTCTGATCTGCGGGTGTGGATCACGGCCAGCCGGCCCTCGTCGATCTGGATCGTTGCGCCGGCGTCTGTCAGCTCGTTGGAGAGGCCACGCGCCGGTCCCTGGTGGAGCGTCTCGTCGGCGAGGGCATAGCGCAGGCCAGCGGTGCTGACGCCCGACACGTGCGCGGTGAGCGGCAGCAGCGAGACGTAGTCACCCTGTTCGCCCGTGATCGCCAGGCGCTCGGCGTCGTGCATGACGCGCAGCGTGCTCGCGCCGTCGGCCAGGCAGATGTCGCGGCCGGCCAGGCGCTCCGAGGCGAGCAGCAGGATGTTGGCGAGGGTGTGGTCGAGCCGCTTCCCACCGAACGCGCCGATGATCACGACACGCGTCGCCCCGCGGCTGAGCGCCTCTTCCAGCGCGAGCTCGGTGTCGCTCTCATCCTTGGCCGCGGGATGGATCACCACCTCCGCGCGGGCGGCCCGCAGCTGCTCGACGTGTGCCGGCGCGAGGGAATCAGCGTCACCCACCACGACCCGCGCGGGATAGCCCAGCGCCTGGGCCTTCAGTGCCCCGCCGTCAGCGGCGATCACCAACTGCGGCACACCGCCGAGCAGGCGCTCAACGTCTGACCGGGCAGGCACGTCACCATCGGCGACGATCAGGGCAACCACCACGCGCGAACCTCCAGCGGATGAGGGACCGGGGGCTCGTCGTGGACTCCCTTCGCTGGTATGAACCAGATCAGGTTCCTAGGGTCTGCGGCTGGTCCGCACTCTCAGCGCCTCGGCGGCGCTCCCCTGTCCCGTGTTTGATTGAACTGCAATTCTACGCCTGAGGCGGCGCCCGCTAGACTCGGCCGCATGTCCCCCGTACAACCCGCGGTCCAGCGTGTGCTCGACGCTGCCGCGCGCAAGGGTGTCCAGCTCCAGGTCAAGGAGTTCGACCGTTCGACTCATACGGCCGCGGAGGCCGCCGCCGCGGTCGGGGCGGAGGTCGGCCAGATCGTGAAGAGCCTCGTCTTCGTGGCCGATGGCACAGATGGCGTTCACGCGTGCCTCGTCCTGGCGAGCGGCGCCAACACGGTTGACGTCGGCCTGCTCGCGTCGGCGCTGACCGAGCCCAATATTCGGCGCGCAACCGCCGACGAGGCCCGCGAGCTGACCGGCTTCAGCATCGGCGGCATTCCGCCATTCGGCCACATCGCGCCCATCCGGACCCTTATGGATCCCGACCTGGGACGCTTCGAGCTCGTGTGGGCCGCGGCCGGCACTCCGAATGCCGTCTTTGCGGTAACGCCGAACGAGCTGCGCGTCCTGGCCAATGCCATCGTCACCCCGATCAGCGCCGGGCGGGCGCCCGGCACGGAGCCGCTGTCGGCGAACGCCGGCACGGCGTGACCGCAGGCAGATGAGCCTGCCGCGCACGGAGCCCGAGCGGCTTTCGGTCCAATACCCGGGCGGGATCGCCGCGCGTTATCGCTGGACGGGGAGCGGCGGCGGGCCTGCGATCTTTGCGATATCGGAGGCGGTTGGGACCCTGACCGATCACGGGCCGCTGGTCGAGCCCGACCCGGACCGCCTGTGTCGGCTGGAGCTTCATGTCGAGTCGCCAGGCGGTGGCTGGACGGCACGCTTCGCGTCGCCCATCTACGACGAGCCGCGCGGCGCGCTGTGGGACGAGGCCGGCCTGCTGCTGGTGGGCTACGGCTTCCATCTGTACGCGCTCGAGCCCCGGACCGGCGAGCTGGCCTGGACACACCGGAGCGGCTCGCCGGTCGTGGCCGTTATCGCGTCGTCGAGGCTCGAACACGTCCTTCTCCAGACGGAGATCGAAACGATCGCCCTGCGCCGCGAAGGCGAGGTCGCATGGCGGGCGGCGCACAGTGATGTGATCGTTGAAGCGGCGCTCATCGCGGGCAGGCTCGACCTGACCACGTACGGCGGGGCGCATGTCTACCTGGATGCCGCAAGCGGCCGTGCGGCGTGATGTGCAAAGTGGTGCAGATAGGCGACGATCCTGTGGATATCTGGTGGATACGTGCGGGTGCGTCCGACCGAATCGGTGGAAAACAGGATTGACCACGCGCGGATTCCATGCATACGGTTGGCGCAGCCCGGAGGGGTCAGCAGCGACGCTAGCGACCGCGATTACATCAAGGTCCACGCCTCGTGAAGGTTTCTCCGGGTTTTTCGTTGCCCGGCGCGGGTGGCGCTGAGCCGTGCCCTGGTCGATCGTCCTGGCCGGGGGCGGGGCGTTTGCGCTCGTCGCGGCGCTCCTCCTACTGCGCTCGCTGGGAACGCGTTTCCGCCTGGGCCGGCTGCTTTCGGCCGCGCCCGAGGTGACGCTCGAGGAGTGCCGGGAACTGGCCGCCGGGGCGGCCGTCTACGTGCGCGTGAGCGGCCGGATCAGCAGCACCGAGGAATTCCCCGATGACAATGACCGGCCGCTCGTGTTCCGCCGAACCCGCCTCGAGGTGCAGGTCGGACCAGACCGCTGGCGAACCGTGCTCGACGAGCGCGAAGCGGTGCCGTTCGGGGTGGAGTCGCGCTCGGCATTCGTGGCCATCGATCAGGACGCGCTGGGCGAGGGCCTCGTGGCCATCCCGCGGGTTGCCACCGGCCGAGCCAGCGAGCTGCACGGCGACATGGCGGCCGCGGCGAGCGGTGTCGCCCCTGATTCGCCCGTCCGGCTCACCATCGAGCAGCTGTCGGCAGTCGAACACGTCAGCGCCTGTGGCACACCCCAGTTACTCGACGGCGAGCCGGTGCTGAGCGCCGGCCTTGGCCGGCCGCTGATCGTGACCGCGCTCGATCGGCCGGCTGCGATGCGCCTGCTCGCGAGCGGCGCGCGACGCCGGGTAGCCGCCGCGGCCGTGCTGATCGCGACCGGTCTCGCGCTTGTCGCAATTGCCGTGGGCGTGGCCTTCCTGGCAACCGCGCTCGCCGAACCGGTGCTCGCCGCCAGCCCCTCTCTGCTGGCCGCCAGCCCCTCGCCGCTGCCCTCGCCCGAGCCGAGCATGGTCATCGGCGTGCCAACCGACCCACGCGCCGGGGGTGGCGCGCCGCTCGTAGGAGCGCCCGGGCTGGCCTTCCTGGTGGTCGTCGGAGCCGGCCTTCTCGCGGCCCTGGTCACGCTCGCCTACGTACGCCTCGCTGGCGCCAGATCAACGTCGGGGCCTGCCAAGAGGCGCTGAGCACCCCTATCCACACGGTTCGCCAACCCGGCACGACAGTCACGCGGCAGGTGGGACCTTTGTGCCAATGGCGGGTCAGGTGCGGCTGGGTAGGCTCGGCACGAGTCATTCGTCATCGCACTTCTTGACATTTCCTCCATCGAATGGAGACCGCCACGACCGCCACATCGAACACACAGCTCCTGACCGTCAGCGATGCCGCGCGGATGCTGGGTGTTCACGCCAACACCGTGCGCAGCTGGACCGACCAGGGCGTCCTGGCGTGCCTGCGCATAAACAGCCGCGGCGACCGGCGCTACGCGCGCCAGGAGATCGCCCGCTTCCTCGCGCAAACCGAGGGGATTGCGCCAACCCAGACCGCTAACCCAACGAACGGCCTGCTGACGCGCTCCGCCGCCCTCGCGGTGCGCAAGACGGACGCGCGCTCCGCGGCCGAATCCGTGGTGGAGATGCTGTGCAAGGAGAAGGGCTACACCGGCGCCGCGCTGGTCGCGCCGGACAGCTCCTCGCGCCTCGTATTCGGCGCGATTGAACCTGACGAGCGACTGGCCGCCCGTGCGGCGGAGCGCCATGCCGTCCTGATGACGACCCCCCGACGGCGCGACGGCCGCTACCAGGCCGCGCTGCCGTTTGGTGACGGCCAGGCCGGCGGTGGCGTCGTGCTCCTCGCAGGCACCGCAACGACGCGCGATCACGAAGAGCCGCAGCTCCTGGCCGCAGTGGCCGCGCAGCTTGACGTCGCCGTCGCACTCTCGGGGCAGATCGAACGCCTGGATCGACGCCACCATCGCGCCGAGCTGCTGTTCTCCATCGATGACGACCTGGGAGCCCGCCGCGACCCTGACCGGGTGCTCGCGCAGCTGGTTGAGAAGGCCGTTCACGCGTTCGGGGCCCAACACGCCGGCGTGTTCCTCACTGGAGCCGATGGCTCATTCAAGGCGAAGGTCACGCGCAACCTGTCAGCCGAGTACTGCCAGATCCTCGAGCACGCCACCACCCGGCCTTTGACCACGCTGTCGCTGGTCGAACGACGTGCCGTGACGGCGGCCGACGCCAGCGATGACCCGCGCTACTTCGAGCTGCGCACGGCCATCCGGCGCGAGGGCTTCAACACCATCGCCGTGGCTCCCCTCATCACCGAGGACAAGGCGTTCGGCGTGCTGTGCCTCTACCACGATGAGCGCCACGAGTGGAGCGAGGCCGACCTCGCGCTGCTCGAGCGCCTCGCGCGCCATGGCGCCGCGGTGATGCGCAGCGCCCAGGACTACAGCCAGATGGCGAAATGGACAGCGCAGCTGCAGTCCATCCAGCAGCTCGGTGCGCGGCTGACCCGGCTGCGCAGCGTCGCCGAGGTCGGCCAGGCCATCTGTGCTGAGCTCGTACAGCTGATCGATACCCACAACACCCGTGTGTATCGCGTCATCGGCGGGGACTGCGAGCCGGTGGCGTGGCGCGGCCAGATCGGCGAGTACGACTCCGAGGACAGCGAGCAGCTCCGCCTCAAGGTCGGTGAGGGCATGACCGGCTGGGTGGCGCGTTTCGGCCTCGCCCAGAACGTCGGTGACGCTGCCCACGACAAGCGCGCGCTGACGATTCCCGGTACGGAAGACGACCTCGACGAGTCGCTCCTGCTGGCGCCGATGCTCTACGAGGACAACGTCCTGGGCGTGATCGTGCTGGCCAAGCTGGGGCTCAACCAGTTCACGGCCGACGACCTGCGACTGCTCGAGATCTACGCATCCATTGCCGCCCAGGCCATGGCCAACGCGGACGCGACCGAACAGCTGCACGCCCAGTCAGAGACGCTGGCCCGCCAGGTGAGCAGCCAGCGTGAGCTCCTGCGCGTGACCGAATCGATCCTCGGCACCCTCGACACCCAGGCGCTGCTCGAGGAGATCGCCGAACGGCTCAACACCCTGGTCGAGGTGGACAACCTCAGCGTGATGCTTCACGACGCCACGACCGACCGGCTCAACACCATCTTCGCGGTGGGTGTTCACGCGGAGAAGGTGCGCCAGCTGTCGCTGCCCACCGACGACAGCGTGAGCGGCAATGTGCTGCGCAACGGGGAGGCGGTCCTCGTGTCCGATGAGCTCGCCGAGCCACGCCTTGCCCGGCCGTACGGCCTCGAGCCGCGGCCGGGCGCCCTGATCGTGGCGCCGCTGCGCAACGGCGAGCGCGTCCACGGCGTGCTGGCGCTGGAGCGCCTGGGCGGCGAGGCAGCTTTCACCAACGAGGAGTTCGAGCTCGTCAAGCTCTTCGCCGCGCACGTGTCGATCGCGCTGCGCAACGCCGCCCAGCACCGGGCCGTTGAGCTGCGGGCCGAGACCGATCGCCTGACCGGCCTGTGGAACCACGGCGCGCTGACGGAGCACCTGGAACGCCTCGTGGAGCGCGGCGCGCGCTTCGGCATGCTGATGGTCGATCTCGACCGCTTCAAGGAATACAACGACCAGAACGGCCACCAGGCGGGCAACGTCATGCTCCAGCGAGTGGCCGACCGGCTGCGCGCCTCGTGCCGCGACAGCGACCTCGTCTTCCGTTTCGGCGGCGACGAGTTCGCGCTCCTGCTGCCCGGCACCGGCCTGCCCGGCGCGCGCACGGTCGCGGCCAAGGTGAACGAGGCGATCGCGGCAATCGAGGGCCAGAACGACCTGGGCGTGACCTGCTCGGTCGGAGTTGCCGCCTTCCCGCGCGACGCGCGTGACGCCGCAAGCATCATCCTCGCTGCCGACCGGGCCTGCTACGCCGCCAAGCGCTCCGGCCGCAACCGCATCGCGACGGCGGCCGAAGGCCTGGCCCTGGCATCCGATTTCCAGCCCACCGAGCCCACCCCGATGGAGCCACAGCCGGCGTTTTCAGCAGCCTGATCAACTGTTGAGGCGGGCCGGCGCGAGACGGGCTACCGTGACGGCGTGAGCGTCGCCAACGAGCACTTCGGCAAGTGGGACCGTGCCGCGCGGTACCTCAAGATCGCGATGATCCTGAAGGACTACCCCGACGGCATCTCTGCGCAGGCGTTGGCTGACCGGATCGGCGTGTCAAAGCGCACCGTCTACCGCGACGTGCTCGCGATGGACGAGCAGGCCGGCCTGCCGATCTGGAACGACGAGGGCAAATTCGGGCTCGATAAGGGAGCTTTTCTGCAGCCGCTCGCGCTGACTATGCACGAGGCGACGACGCTGTTCCTGGCCGCGCGCATGCTGGCCAAGGCAAGCGACGAGCACGACACGGAGCTGATCGGCGCATTCGTCAAACTCGCCTCGATCCTGCCGCCGGTACTGGCCGAGCACATCCAGGCCACCGTCGACGCCTTTTCGACAACGCCGCCCAACGACCGGTTCACGCGCGTGTTCCGGGTGCTGGCGGAGGCGTGGGCCAAGCGGCGCGTGGTCCAGATCGAGTACGACTCGGGCGTCTACGACCCCAAGAAGGGACCGCGCAAGACGCGTGTCCGGCCGCTCGCCATCGAGCCGTCGGCGCTCACCCACGCGCTGTACCTCATCGGCTACGACGAGAGCCGCAAGGCGCGCCGCACTTACAAGGTCGAGCGCATCCTGTCGGCATCGCTCACCCCTGAGACATTCACCCCACCGGAGTCAGAGTCGCCCGCGCACGAGCTGCTCAAAGCCTGGGACGTGATCGCCGATGAGGATCCGGTCAAGGTCGTCATCCGCTTCTCGCCCGCTGTCGCCAAGCGCGCCGCCGAGACGCGCTGGCACCCCTCGCAGGTGCTCGAGCCGCAAGACGATGGCTCGCTGCTGTGGCGCGGCCAGATCGCCGGCATGCGCGAGATCCGCATCTGGATCCTCGGCTGGGGCGCGGACGCCGAAGTGCTCGAACCGGCCGTACTGCGTGATGAGGTGGCGGCGGAGCTAAAGAAGGCCGCGACGCTCTACAGGGGCTGACCGCGCAGGGCCAGCCCGCCAGCGCTAGCCCGGGACGACCTCGCGCGGCAGCTCGCGCACCGCCTCTTCAAATCGCTCCAGCCAGTGGCGCCACAGCTCATGGTGCAGGTCGCTTTCGGCGCGCGTGTGCAGGCCGACGTGTCTGAGCGTCACGTGGGTGCGCGAACCGTGGTCGATCGCGTCAAACGCCACGACCATCGGCGGCGCGTCACGCTGGCCGGACCACTCCCAGGTGAACGAGGCGTGCTGCGGCGGGTCGAGTGCCAGCACCTTGCCGCTTGCAGTCGCGTCGCGCAGCCTGACCCTCAGCGCGCCGCCGACGCGCGGCTCGAGCTCGGCCGCGTCAAGCCAGCGCCGCAGGCCGGCTTCTGTGGCAAACAACTCGTACACGGCGGTGCGCGCGGCGTCCACCTCCAGCTGCAGCTCGACGCGGTCGGTCATGTGCTCACTCGGCGGGCGCGGCCTTGCGCGCCGGCCGGAATCGGAAGTACGCCCAGAAGAGCACTGACGAGACGCCGAACACCGCCAGCAGCAGGATGAGCGTGAAGAAGGAGGTGCGCGTCGTGTCGGCCAGGTAGCCCGCGCCCTCGGCGGGATTGAGCAGCACGTGGGCGAAGCCGAACAGGCCCAGCGCCAACAGCGCCACCCAGACGCGGCGATCCCAGGCGTACACGGCCGCGCCGGGCATGAAGCGCAAAGGCAGCATCGCGAAGACCGCGTTCTCGAGCCCGGCGACGACAACCGTGACCATCGCGGCCTCCAGCACGACCGGGAAGAGGTCGCCCGGCTGGCTGCCCGAGCCGCGCAGGAACGCGAGCACGATCCAGGCGATCAGCGCCGCGAGCAATGACGTTCCCGCGGCGACGGCCTCGGCCCGGCCTTCGAGCCGGCGCTCGACCCCGTGCGCGAAGAAGAAGCCGACGATCAGTCCGTACAGGTAGCCCGGCTGGAAGTCGGCAATGCGGCTGACCAGCACGCACAGCAGGCCGATGAACAACGTTGCCGGCAACGCGCGCACGGTCAGTGTGAAGCCGTCGCGCCGCGACAGGATGAGGAGCGGCACGCCGTAGGCGAGCAGCACCACGAACAGGCCCATCGCGAGGCCGGTGAACGTAGCCAGCGAATCGAGGCTGAAACCGAAGGTCGGATCGAGGAACGCATACAGGAGCGCGGTCAGGAGGACGAAGCCCGCGATGCGCAGGGGCGACCGCCATGGATCGGTGGCCGGAGCAGGAGCGGCGCTGGACAAACCAGCCGCATCGGGGGCCGACAAACCAGCCGCATCCGGGGCCGACGCAGCAACCGCATCCGGCCCGGGTGAGCCGCCGGCTGGCGCCCTTCGACTCGCAACCTGGCCGCGCACCCAGGCAACGAACCGCGACCACAGCCCGTTCAGTCGCGCCTTGATGCCGGCCAGCCAGCCCATGACCTCGGCGTAGTTGTCCTCGAGCGTGCTGTTGAAGAGGGCCGATGGGAACGGCACGAGCACGATCACGCCGGCGGTGATCGCGATGCTCTGGGCGACGACGATGGGATCGAGCGTGATCTGGGTCGGCACGGAGTCGCGGAACGAATTCGGGATGCCGCTCGTCGGCGATCCGCCAACTGGCGAGAAGAAGGTCTCGTGCGAGAACGTCGCGGACTGTCCGGGCGCCACGTTGAACGGCCAGGAAATGCCCGCGCCGTTGTCGAATGTGAACTGCTCGGTGCACGCGCACGTGTCGGGGAATGGGACCTGGTTGCCGATGTTGGTCCATACCTCGCCGTAGTAGCCCGCGAAATAGTGGCTGCCAACGGTGATCGGGAGCCATTGCTCGACGCGGCGGCCCAGTGCCGGGTCGACGATGCACGCCGGAGAACCACCTTCGACACGCACGAAGCCGGCGTCGCTGCCCTGCAGGTAGCAGTCGCCGGCGCGGTACAGCACGCCCGTCTGGATGGCGTTGCCGATGTTCTCGATCTGGACGTCGGTCCGGTATGCGCGACTGCCGACGGCATAGCTGTCGGTCTCGGTTATCCGCAGCCCCGCCTCAGGAATCGAAACGACGGTGACGACGTGTAACGGATCGTTCTGGGTGCCTGAGCCGGTCACCGGCGATTGACTGATGGTCGTGTAAGGGGTCAGCGTCGCGGAGCCACCGGCCGGACCCCACACGCTGCCGCCTAGGGCCACCCACGTGCCGCAGTCGCCCTCTTCCGAGGTGGACGGAAAGAACTCGAAGCCTTCGTCGCCCGCGTACGCGACCTGGCAGGCCAGGGTGTCGGAGATGAAGATCTGGCTCAACGGGCCGGGCGAAGTGATGACAGCGGTCGCCGCCACCGCGCGCGCCGGCATCAACAGCAGCGCGACGCTGAACAGCATCAGCGCGCTGATGATCCGGGCAACCGCCACTCGACCCGCCATGGGCCGAAATAGTAAGAGTGCTAGAGCTCCTTCACTGCGGCGGTCAGCGCGCTCAAGCCCTCGCGCGCGTCGGCAAAGAGCATGCCCGTCTTGGGATCGCCGTAGAGCTCGTTGTCGATGCCCGCGTAGCCGGGCCGCATGGATCGCTTGATCACGATGATGCTGCGCGCCTTGTCGACATCGAGGATGGGCATCCCGTAGATCGGCGA
The DNA here is from genome assembly GCA_036560085.1 of Candidatus Limnocylindrales bacterium. Lineage (GTDB taxonomy): Bacteria > Chloroflexota > Limnocylindria > Limnocylindrales > CSP1-4 > JALYGJ01. Next base: position 10,168 of record DATBRX010000196.1, on the reverse strand, counting down.
CGACTTGTTGGTGCGCGCCGCGGGGTTGGTCACGTCGTTCGCGCCCACGACCAGTGCGACGTCGGCACGCTCGAACTCCGGGTTGACCTCGTCCATCTCCTTGAGCTGCGGGTACGGCACGTTGGCCTCCGCCAGCAGCACGTTCATGTGGCCGGGCATGCGCCCCGCGACGGGATGGATGGCGTACGAGACCTCGATCCCGCGGTCCTCGAGCAGGTCGGCGAGCTCGCGACAGGCGTGCTGCGCCTGGGCCACGGCCAGGCCGTAGCCGGGCACGATGATGACCTTCTGGGCATATGCCAGCTGGATCGCGGCGTCGTCGACACCGATCTCGCGGACGCTGCTCGTCGAACCCGGGCCGCCCTCGCCACCAGCACTGTCGCCCGTGCCAAAGCCGCCGACCATGATGTTGCCGATGGACCGATTCATGGCGTCCGCCATGAGCTTGGTCAGGATCGCGCCCGAAGCACCGACGAGTGCGCCGGAGATGATCAGCACCGGGTTGCCGATGACGAAGCCGGCCATCGCAGCAGCCGTGCCGGTGAACGAGTTGAGCAGGGAGATGACGACCGGCATGTCTGCGCCGCCGATGGGCAGCACCAGGGTGACACCGAAGATCAGCGCCGCAACGACGATCAGGCCTAGCGTGATGAGCTGCGTCTCAGCGCTGAGCGTCAACAGGCCGGCGGCGCCAGCCACGAGCACGACCAGGCCGGCGGCCGCGCCAAGGGCGGTGATCGCCGTGATCAGGCGCGAGCCTGGGAAGGTAATGGGCGCACCAGAGACGATGCCCTGCAGCTTGCCCGACGCGATGACCGAGCCGGAGAAAGTGACCGAGCCGATGACCGCGCCCAGGACCACGAAGATCGCCGTCGAGATCGACAGCTCGGGCGTGCCCACGATGCGGATGAAGTCGTCGATCGCGACGAGGGCAGCCGCGCCACCACCGACCGCGTTGAAGAGCGAGACGAGCTGCGGCATCGCCGTCATGGCGACCTTGCGCGCCATCCACAGGCCGATGCCGCCACCGAGCACGAAGCCAACGAGGATGATCGCGATCGCCTCGATGCCCATGCCGCCCGGCCGGATCGGGTTGCCCGGCGTCAGCAGCCACAGGAAAGTGACCACAACGGCGAGCGCCATGCCGGCCGCGCTCAGCTGGTTGCCGCGCCGCGCGGTGGCGGGCGAGTTCATCTGGTGCAGGCCAAGGACGAAGCCGGCTGCGCCGACCAGCCAGGCGAGGAAGACCAGGGCGTCGATCGTCGGCTGGCTCATGACTTGGGATCTCGCTTGCGGAACATCTGGAGCATCCGGTCGGTCACGACATAGCCGCCGACGACGTTGGCGGCGCCGAACACCATGGCCACGAAGGCGAGGGTGTAGGAGAGCCAGTTGTCGGCCGCCGCCGCGATGAGCATTGCGCCCACCATGACGATCCCGTGGATGGAGTTGGCGCCCGACATGAGCGGCGTGTGCAACGTCGCCGGGACCTTGCTGATGACCTCGAAGCCGACGAGGATGGCGAGGACGAAGATCGCGATCGCGTTGAGCAGCTCGGGGCTCACTGCGCGCCCTCCAGCAGCTTCCTGGTCGCTTCCTGGACCACGGCGCCATCGTGCGTGATCACGGTCGCGGCGCTGATCTCGTCGCTCAGATCGATGTTCAACTTGCCGTCCTTCATGAAGTTGAGCAGGAACGCCGCCAGGTTGCGCGCGTAGAACTGGCTGGCGCCTGCGGGCATCGTGGCCGGCAGGTTGGTCGGTGCCAGGATCGTCACACCGTTGTCGGTGACCACTTTCTCATCGGGCTTGGAAAGCTCGACGTTGCCGCCCAACGCGGAGGCCGCCATGTCGACAATGACCGAGCCGGGCTTCATGCCTTTGACCGCGTCGGCCGTCACGAGCAGCGGCGGGCGGCGGCCGGGCACCTGGGCGGTCGTGATGATCACATCCATGCCGCCGATGTGGCCATTCAGCTCCTGCTGCTGGGCGGCTCGCTCCTCGGTGGTCAGCTCGCGCGCGTATCCCCCGGCGCCGGTGGCGTCGGCGACGGACTTCAGCACGATGAACCCCGCGCCGAGCGATTCGGCCTGTTCCTTCGTCTCGGAGCGCACGTCATAGGCCTTGACGATCGCGCCCAAGCGGCGCGCGGTGGCGATCGCCTGGAGGCCGGCAACGCCGACACCCAGGATCAGCACGTTGGCCGGTCGGGCCGTGCCCGCGGCGGTAGTGAGGAGCGGGAAGTAGCGCCCGTAGGCCTCCGCCGCGATCAGTACCGCGCGGTAACCACCAACGTTCGCCTGCGACGAGAGCACATCCATTGATTGCGCGCGCGACAGCGTCCGCGGGATCGCGTCGAGGCTGATCGCGGTGACACCGCCGTCAGCGAGCGACTTCATGAGCCCCGGGTCGAGCAGCGGCTGGAGCAGACCGACCACAACCTGGCCCTGACGCAGGGCCTTGGCATCGTCCGCGTCGGGCTTCTGGACGCGGGCGATCACGTCCGCTTCCTTGTAGAGCGTCGCGTGATCGACGACCTTGGCGCCGGCGGCCTCGTACAGGCTGTCCGGCAGGGCCGCGCCGTCGCCGGCGCCGCGTTCGACCAGGATTTCAGCGCCCGCACCAAGCAGCGGCTTCAGTGCTTCGGGAACGAGCGCGACACGCCGCTCATTGGGCGCGCGCTCTTTCACCACACCAATCTTCATCGGGACCCCTGGGCAACGGATGGTCGTGTAATTGCTCGAAGAATAGTCGGCCGTTGCCAACCTGTCGCATGGCAAATGGCCCCACCCGCCCCGGTACTACGGCCCGATCGCGTTGGCTTCTTTGGCGAGCGCTACGGCCTGCGCCGGGTCATCGTCGACGTGCGGCCTCCGGCGCAGGTCGGCGTCGAGCAGCGCCACGACCGCGGACAGCCCCAGGGCGCCCAGGGCTACTGCCAGCAAAGTCGCGTAACCCACGCTGCCGATGAGCGGCGCCGTGCCGACGCTCGCCAACGCGACCGACGCGGAGAAGGACGCCGAAAACAGGGCGAAGGCGCTGCCGCGGTCCGCGTCCGTGCTGCGCGCGGTCATCGCCAGCATCAGCGGTTGGATGATCAGCGCTCCGCCGATACCCGTCAGCAGCCCGGCCACGATGAGCACCGGTGTCGTCGGCGGCTCGAAGAGCGGCGCCACTCCGGCGAAGGTCAGCGCGACCCCCGCCAGGACCGGGCCGACCGGCGGCATGTGGTCGGCCAGCCAGCCGGCGGGTATGCGCGCCGCCAGCACGGCGATGCCATCGGCTGCAAAGAAGAGCCCGATCTCGGCGTGGGCGGCCTCGGCCCGCTGTGGCAGGTAAGCGATCAGCAGTCCCCAGTGCAGAACGAACAGGACGATCACAGCGAGCGGTACCAGCCAGCTGCGGCGCCAGGCGAAGCCAAGCCGGCGCCGGGCCGCGGCCAGATGGGAGGGAGCCGCTTCGTTCGGCCTGATGGGTCGGGCGACGACGATCGCCAGCGCCGCAACGACGAAGCCGGCGACCACCAGGCTGACGCCGCTCATGCCGTACAAGTCGAGCACCACAATCGAAATCGATGGCAGCAGCACCATTGTCAGGCTGTGCGCCGAGCCCACCGTTGCGATGGCCACACCGCGTCGCGCGGCGGAGACCAGTGACGGGACGAGGGCCATCGACGCGGGCACGGTCAGACCGCTTGCGCCGCCCTGGAGGACACGCGCGGCGACGACTCCCACGGTCGAGTCGAGACCACCGACGATCAGGATCAGCGCGGCCGAGATGTACATCAGCCCGCCGGCAATGAACAGGCGCATGGTGCCAAAACGGTCGATCAGCGCTCCGCCGGCCAGCGCCCCACCGATCATGACGAGTGAAGCGATCCCGACGATCGCGCCGATCTCGGCGTCGGATCGCCCGGCACGCGCGAGCGCGACCGGAATCGACGCCGTGAAGCCATGGAAGCCGGCCTGGACCAGGAAGAGGGCGATCGCCAAGCGGATCACGCCGCCGATGATCGCCGATTAGCCTCTACCGCGATGGCGTCCCTGCTTGATGAGCTGCGCGCTGAGCTGCCCGACCTGCGCGTCCTGAGCGACCCGGCCGACACGGAGTCCTTCCGCTTCGACGAGACCGCCTTCCTGAAGGCCGGCTATCCGCTGGGCGTCCTGTTTCCAACGTCAACGGCGCAGGTCCAGGCGATCGTCCGCGCCGCGGCTACCGCGGGCGTGCCCATCGTTGCGCGCGGTGCCGGAACGGGCCTGTCGGGCGGCGCCGTCGCGGTGGACGGAGCGCTGACGGTCGTCTTCACGAAGATGAACGCGATCCTCGAGATCGACAGCGCGAACCTGACCGCAACCGTCCAGCCGGGCGTCATCAACGCGGATCTAGGCAAGGCGGCAGGCGAGCAGGGCTTGTTCTACCCGCCTGATCCGGCGAGCTACGAGACCTGCACCATCGGCGGCAACGTGGCCGAGAACTCGGGCGGCCTGCGCTGTGTCAAGTACGGCGTGACGCGTGACTGGGTGTGCGGGCTGGAGGTCGTGCTCGCCGATGGATCGGTCATTCGCACCGGCGGCAAGAACAAGAAGGACGTCGCGGGTTACGACATGACCGGGCTGTTCGTCGGCTCAGAGGGCACGCTGGGCCTCGTGACGGAAGTGACCGTGCGGCTGCTGCCGCTGCCGCCGGCCAAGCTGACGCTCATCGCGTTCTTCGCCACCGTCCACGACGCGGGCGAGGCGGTGGCCGGGATCACCGCCGCGGGCGTCGTCCCGGTAACGCTCGAGTTGATGGACGCGTACACGATCGCCGCGGTCGACGATGCCTTTGGGCTGGGCCTCGACCGCGCCGCCGGGGCAATGCTGATGGTCGAGTCCGATCTGGGTGGCGCGGCCGCGGAGGCGCAGCTGCTCGCGGTGGAGGCGGCATGCTCGGCCGCCCGCGCCACTTCTGTGTTGCGCGCCGCGGATGCCCAGGAAGCGGACTGGCTGCGCCAGGCGCGACGCGAGGCGCACGGCTCGCTCGAACGGCGCGGCGCCGCGCGCATGGACGACGTCAGCGTGCCGCGCGATCGCGTCCCCGACATGATCGACGCGATCACGCGTATTGCCGCGGCCAACGAGCTGCCGGTCGGCATCTTCGGCCACGCCGGCGACGGCAACCTGCACCCGACGTACATCCTTGACCGCGATGACCCGACCGCCGAGGAGCGCATCGACAAGACGCGTGACCAGATCTACCGCGCGGCCCTGGAGATGGGCGGCGCCATCACGGGTGAGCACGGCACCGGTCTCGCCAAGAAGAAGTGGCTGGAGTTGCAGCGCGGCGCGCGGTCAGTGGAAGTGATGCGCTCGATCAAAGCGGCGCTCGACCCGCATGGATTGCTCAACCCAGGCAAGGTGTTCTAACCGCAAGCGACGGGCCGGCACCGGCGATCCGTCGGAGCCGGACCACTGTCGCGCGCAGCAGTGCTTGCACTGCGGAGGAGACTGTTCAGGTGGATCCGCACGATCCGGGGCCGGAGGTCGCGGGCAGGCGCGCACAGGACGTCCTCGACGCGGCGGTCGAGCCCATTGCGCTGCCCGACGGCGCGACCGTGCGCGTCGGCACGGCGTCGTGGACGGATCCGACGATGACCGCCGGCACGGTCTTCTATCCCAAGGGCGCTGACTCCGCGGAGAGCCGGCTCCAGTACTACGCCAGCCAGTTCCCGCTGGTCGAGATCGACGCGACCTACTACGCCCTGCCCAACGCGCGGACAGCGGAGCTGTGGCGCGACCGGACGCCGCCCGACTTCGTCTTCGACGTCAAGGCGCACGCCCTGATGACCGGCCAGCCGACTGAGACCAAGCGTCTGCCCAAGGTCATCCGCGAGGCACTGCCGCCGGAGCTTGCCGACAAACCGCGGATCTACGCGCGCGACCTCCCGGTCGAGCTGCGCCAGCAGGTCTTCACCATGTTCATGGAAGGTCTGGAGCCGCTCCGTGCCGCGGGGCAGCTGGGCTCGATCCTGCTCCAGTACCCGCGCTGGTTCTTTCCCATCAGTGAGAGTCGGGACCTGATCCTCGAAGCACGCGAGATGCTCGACCACACGGTCGCGATAGAGCTGCGCAACGCGTCCTGGTTCAACGAGAAGAACGTCGAGCGGACCCTGCGCTTCCTGACCGACAACAAGCTGCCGTTCGTCATGGTCGATGAGCCCCAGGGCTTCAAGAGCAGTGTCCCGCCCGTGGTCGCGGTTTCTTCACCGGACCTGGCCGTCATGCGCTTCCACGGCCGCAACGCGGAGAACTGGGAGAAGAAGGGCATCACCCCGGCCGAGCGGTTCCAGTACCTCTACGACCGCGAGCAGCTATCGGAGTGGGCGCCGCGGCTGCGGGACGCGGCGAAAGCGACGCGCGACGTCCACGTGCTGATGAACAACTGCTATGCCAACTACGGCGCGACCAACGCCCGCGAGCTGGCGCGCATCCTGGCCGACCTCAAAGCTGACTAGGTTCGGCCTCTAACGCCGCCGCGGGCCGCACCGAACGACGCGCCTCGGTGCGGATGACCAGCCACACCGATACCACGATGATCGCGGCACCCAGCAGCATCGTCGCGTCGACCTTCTCGTTGAGGAGCAGAGCCCCAAGGAAGAGCGCGACCACTGGGTTCACATACGCATAGGTCGAGACGCGTGACACGCTTGCATGGATCAGCACCCATGTGTACGCCGTGTACGCGAGCACGCTTCCGAAGAGGATCAGGTAGCCCAACGAAAGCAGCGACTCGGTGCTGAAGTCCTGCGGCTGAACCAACGCGGCTTCGCCAGTCAGAGCGCCCACGGCCAGCAGCGCGGTACCGCCGACGAGCATCTGGACCCCGGTCGAGGCCAGCGGATCCTGGGCCAATGTCAGCCGCCTCGAGAAGTAGGTCCCGACCGACCAGCTGATCGAAGCTCCGACGATCATCAACATCCCGACCACACTGACGGTGCCGTTCACACCCTCGGGGATGATCAGCACTGCAACTCCGGCGAAGCCTGCGACCACGCCGATCAGGGTGCCCAGCGGGATGCGTTCGCCAAAGATGCGCCGCAGCACGACCACGCAGAGCGGAACGACGGCAACGATCAGCGCCGTCAGTCCGCTGGGCACATCGCGCTCACCCAGCACCACGAGGCCGTTGCCGCCGAGCAGCAGGGCGAGTCCGATGAGTCCGCCGCCTACCCATTCGGCGGGCGTCAGGCGGAGTGCGCCGGGTCCGCGCCGGAGCAACAGGATGGCAAAGATGATTGCGCCGGCAACGACGTGGCGGACGCCGCCGGAGAGCAGCGGCGGCATCGTCTCGACCATGACGCGGATCGCGAGGTAGGTCGAGCCCCAGACGATGTAGACGATCCCAAGGGCCAGCCAGATCTGCCATTCGGGTGCCTGGACACTGGCTCGTGGTGCGCGCACCGGTGGAGTTTGCGGGAAAAGGAGCGATCGCGGGCGGACTGGTAGGCAAGGGTCGGGACCCCATCGTCCGGTGCCTCTAGTACGTAGATCAGGCTACGTACTCAATTCCGTGCCAGTCCGGATGGTGCGAAATGAGCGTGGACCCGATGATTTGTCTCGGTCGGCCACTGGTGGCTGCCGAAATTGAACATTCAAGCTTGGCTCCACCCTTACACGGCGGGGTGTGACGACAAGCGATGACGGAGCCGGACGGGCGCTGGGGCGCAGTCCGGCTCTAGTCTTTCCCGGCGCATTTTTCGGAGCGTCATTTCGCTCGGGCAGCGCCGGCCCGCGACCTATCATCGGCGCATGGATAGGCTGCGCGAACGGCGCGATCGGTTGGCCATCCAGCAGCTCGACCTCGTGCTGCTGCTGACCGCCGGCGCGCTCACGCTCTTGACGTTCGCGTTCCTGACCGATCCGTCGCTGTCCTTTGCCCTGCTTGATCGCTCGACCGATGTCGCGGTCAACTCACTGACCCTGCTCGCGGCGGCCAGCCTCGCTGCGCTCGCGCTGGCGCGCTACCGCGAATCAGGCCGATTGGCCGGACTGTTCCAGAGCAGCGCCTTCCTGCTGCTGGGCTGGGTCGCGTTCGTCAGCATTGCGATCAGCGTGCTCAAGGGAGAGGCGCAGTTCGGCCTGTCGCTGGGCGGTGAGCCCGAGCAGCTGCCGATCTACATCTCGGCCATCGCCCGCCTGGTCGGCGGCGCCATCCTCGTCGTGGCCGGCGCGGCGGCGATCAACATCGTGCGCCGTGCGCCGCGCCTGCGCCAGACGCTGTTGCTGCCGACGGTGACGCTGAGCGTGATCGCGGCCGTGCTCTACCTGCTGCGCACGCAGTTCCCCAACATCGACAGCGTGCTGCCCCCGTTCATCGGCCCGGTCGGCATCCAGCACATGATCGACGAGCCCAATTTCGCGGGACCGATACCGGACGTCACCGGCCTCGGAGCACTGATCCAGACGGTCAGCGTGACGGTCTACCTGGTCGGCGCATTCCTGTATCGGCGCTCGTACCTGCGCGATGGCCCAGTGGCCGATGGGTACCTGGCGGTGGCGATGCTCATCGGCGCCTTCGCGGAGATCCACTTCCTGTTCTACCCCGGCGTCTATGGCGGCCTGGTCACGACGAGCGAGGCGCTGCGGCTCATCTTCTTCGTGGTGCTGCTGCTGGGCATCAATGCCGAATCACGCTCCGACCTGCGTGCGCTGCGCACCGCCTACGCAGCCCTCGATCGGTTGCGACTGTCCGAGGCGGAGCGGGCGACGCTCGAAGAACGGACGCGTCTCGCGCGTGAGCTGCACGACGGCCTGGCGCAGGACCTGTGGTTCGCCAAGCTGAAGCACGAGCGGCTGGTGGCATTCGTGCCCGAAGAGCAGCGTCCGCTCGCGGCCGAGGTAACGGAGGCGCTCGACTCCGCCATCGCGGAGGCCAAGCAGGCGGTGGTCACGATGCGCGCCGAAGACGATCGCGACGTGACGCTCGAGGAGTTGCTCTCGCGTGCCGTGAATGCGTTTGCCGGCCGCTCTGGCGTGCGGGCCGACTTTTCCGCCGCCGACCTGCCGACCTCGCTCCCGGCGCGCACCCAGGTCGAGGTGCTGCGCATCCTGCAGGAGGCGCTGACCAACGTGCGCAAGCATGCCGATGCGACGGTGGTGCGGGTCAACGCGGAGGTCGGGGACGGCCATCTGCAGCTCAGCGTGGTTGACAATGGTCGCGGCTTCCGTCCGATGGAGACGAGCGGTGATGGAGTGGGTGTGCAGGGCATGAAGGAGCGAGCACGACTGTTGGGCGGGGAGCTGCGCATCGTTTCAGAGCCGTCGGCCGGGACCGCGCTGCACCTGACGGTGCCGCTGACGTGAGCGAGATTGATCGCAAGCTGCGGGTGATGCTGGTCGACGATCACGCGCTCGTTCGCTCCGCCGTGCGCCAGGCGATCGCGGCGCCGGACGTCGAGCTGGTCGGCGAGGCGGCCACGGCCCAGGAGGCGATGGCGCTGGCGCCCGTTCTGCGACCGGACGTGCTGCTGCTCGACATCGACCTGCCGGGCATGAACGGCATCCAGCTTGTCCAGGAGCTGGCGCCGCGTCTGCCGCAGACCAAGATCGTGATGCTGACCGTGTCCGGATCGGAGAGGGACCTGCTCGAGGCCGTCGCGCGCGGCGCCGCCGGCTATCTGACGAAGGATCTGTCGCCGGAAGCGCTGCTGCGCTCGCTGCGCGGCACTCAGCGCGGCGAGCTCGCAATGTCACGCCGCTTCGCCGCCCGCGCGCTCCAGTACTTTGCTGACGCCGCGCGGCGCGGGCGGCAAGTTAGCGGCCAGGAAGGCGAGCTGATGGCGCTATCGCCGCGCGAGAACGACGTGCTGGCAATGCTCGCCGACGGGCTGACAGACCGCGAGATCGCCGAGGCGCTGACGATCTCGCCGCGCACCGTCGAGACGCACGTCAGCAACATCCTGCACAAGCTCGACGTGCGCAACCGCGCCGAGGCCGCCCAGCGCTACCGGCAGGGCTAGCCGGAGGTAGCGCTACTCCGATTTGAGATAGATCACTCAGCGTGGAAGCCGCTGCCCAGCGGGAATGGCACTTGACGAGTGCGCGATGATGCGCGAGGTGGACGGCGGCGCAGGCAACGCCCCAGCCAGAGCCCCTGGGCTCAGATGACCCGTCGGCACGTCGTCCACCCTA
>DATBRX010000195.1:0-2325 GCA_036560085.1 Candidatus Limnocylindrales bacterium | reverse complement strand
AAGCCACACTCCGGGAGCATTCCATCGACGCCGTTCTGCACTGCGCCGGCTACTCGCTCGTGGGTGAATCGGTCCAGCAGCCGCAGCGCTATTTCGACAACAACGTCGCACGCGGGATCGCGTTCCTGGACAGCCTGCTCGCGGCCGGCGTCAGGCGCGTGGTGTTCTCGTCGAGCGCGGCGGTCTACGGCGTGCCGGATAGGATCCCGATCGAGGAGACGGACACGCTCGCGCCCGTCAATCCTTACGGCGCGACCAAGCTTGCCCTCGAGAATGCGCTGACGTCCTACGCGACCGCCTATGAGTGGCGCGTCGTCTCGGTGCGCTATTTCAACGCCGCCGGAGCGACGGACAAACTGGGCGAGGATCACCGGCCCGAGACACATCTCATCCCGAACATCCTCGCGGCCGTCGAGCGCGGCCACACGGTCAGGATCTTCGGGAGCGACTATCCCACGCCAGACGGCACGTGCGTCCGTGACTACATCCACGTCGATGACCTCGCGGCCGCCCACATCGCGGCGCTGGAGCTGACCGCGACCCGTGACGCCGGGCATCTTGCCTGCAACCTGGGCTCCGGCTCGGGCTTCAGCAACCTGGAAATCCTCCGTGCGGCCGAGCAAGTCGTCGGCCACGCCATTCCCCACGAGATCGTCGAGCGCAGGCCGGGCGATCCGCCGGCATTGGTTGCCAGCAATGGCCGGGCGCGCGAGATGCTGGGCTGGGAACCGCGCCACGGGTCGCTCGAAGAGGTGATCGGCTCGGCGTGGGCATGGCGGCAGCGCCACCCGGAGGGCTACACCGACTGAGCGAGTCGCAGGCTGGCCGGCGCGATTGGCCGCTCGTCGTGCGCCGAGCACGCGCGAGCGACGAGGCCGCAGTCATCGAGTTCGCGAGCGACACGTGGGACGGCTGGGACTACATCCCGCACGCCTGGCCGGTCTGGCTCGAGGCGCGCGACGGCGTAGTGCTCGTGGCGTGCCGCCCCGACGACGACACGCCGATCGCCCTCACGCGCATCGCGCTGGTCTCGCAAACAGAAGCCTGGCTCGAGGGCATCCGCGTCCACCCGCAGCTCCGCGGCCTGGAAGTCGCGAGCGATCTGCAGGTGGCCGAGCTGCAGTGGGCAGCGGCCCAGGGCGCGAACGTCATTCGCTATGCCACCTCGGCGCGCAACGAAGGGTCGCATCGGCTGGGCGCGCGCCACGGCATCGAGCTGCTGTTCGAGCTGCGCAACTACTGGTGGTCACCCGATCCGGACAACGACCCCGACGATCCGAGCGCCTTTGACCCCGCGGTGCGGGCGGCCGCGACCGCCCTGCGCGGGCGCGTCCTCGATGCCCTCGCGGCAGAAGGTCACGTCGCTAGCCCTGCTGACACTGACCGGCTGTGGCACATCGTTGCAGGTGACGCCGGCTTCCTGGCTGCGCACCGGCTTTACGAGCCGCGGCCCTGGGCGCTGGGCGAGCTGACCGCCGAGCGTTTCGCGCGCCACGTCGAGCGCGGCGAGGTCATCGCCAATTCCAACGCCAATGCCAGCGCCGTGGCGATCCTGACGCGCGAGCAGTTCGCCGGCGAGGACTCATCGCTCCGCCTGGCGCTGCTCGTCGGCGAGCCAGAGAGTGTCATTGCGCTCGTCGAGCGGCTGCGCTCAATTGTCGATCGAACGGTGCGCTTCCGCGTGCCTGAGGACGACCCGCGGGCGCCGGACCTGCATGAACGACTGGTCGCCGCCGGCTACCGATCACCCGATTTCAGGCTGCACATCCTTGGCCGCCCGATTGACGACGAGTACCCGATTCCACCCGTCGACCAGACCCGCGTCGTCCTTGGTGACGAGCCGCAGCCCATCGTTGAGCCGCTGGCTTTCTGATGCCCAAACGCCGCGCCAAGCCGGATCCCGTGAAGACCTGGATCAAGCGCCTGGACAGGACGCGGCCCGGCTTGATGACTGACACCCTGGCCGCACTGGCAACCATGTACGGCCGCCCGACCTGGGGTCGCGTCTACGATCCCACGAGCGAGCTCATCCTGACGATGCTGTCGGCGAACTCGGCCGACATCGGCGCCGAAAAGGCGTTCAACCAGCTGTGCCGGCGCTGGCCGGCGCCCGGCAGCACGGTCCGCGGCGACGCGGCGGCGCCCATCTTCCGGACAGGCTGGGGCGGCGTAGGCATCAGCGAGCGGAGTGCGGATTGGGCCGCGATCGAGTTCGCCGATATCGGCGAGCTGACCGACGTTATCCGAATCGGCGGCCTGGCCAACCAGAAAGCGCCGCGCATCCAGGCCGCGCTGCGCCAGATCCGCGAGCAGCGCGGTGACTAC
>DATBRX010000194.1:0-7967 GCA_036560085.1 Candidatus Limnocylindrales bacterium | reverse complement strand
CGGCTGGTCGGCACGTACGCCGCGGCCCTGGCGAGCGGCCAGGCCGCGCCCGATGCATGGCAGGCCGCCGTGCGGGCGACCGGCTGGGAGCCCGCCCCGGAGCTCGACGCGGAGCCCGCCCCGGAGCTCGACGCGGAGTCAGAAGCGGGGTGACCGGTTCGCTCCTCGTCTACGGCGACGCCGCGCTCACATATGACTTTGGCCCCGAGCATCCGCTGACGCCGCGCCGCTTCCCGCCGTCGATCGACCTGATCCGGACGCTGGGCGCCACCAACATCGTTGAGCCGCGCGTCGCCACCGACGACGAGATCGCCCGGCTGCACACGCGCGACTACATCAACACCGTGCGCCGTTTTGGCGCCGACCCGTGGCACCACATGCCCGCCGCGGGCATCGGCCCGGGCGATTGCCCGCCGTTCGAAGACATGCACGAGGCCTCCGCCCGGGTCGCGGGTGGTTCGCTCGAGGGTGTGGATCGGATCCTGGGCGGCGATGTCGACCACGCCTTCAACCCGGCTGGTGGACTGCACCATGCCATGGCCGGTCGCGCGTCGGGCTTTTGCATCTACAACGACGTGGCGTTAGCAGCGGCGCGGGCCCGCGACGCGGGTCATCGCGTCATGTACGTCGATCTCGACGTCCATCACGGCGACGGCACCCAAGCGCTCTTCTGGGATGACCCCAACGTCCTGACGGTGTCCGTTCACGAGACGGGCCGGACGCTCTTCCCGGGCAGCGGCTTCGTCGATGAGCGCGGCGGTCCGGAGGCGCTCGGCACCAAGGTCAACCTGCCGCTCCACCCGCTGACCGGCGACGGCTCATGGCTCGCGGCGATCGAGCGCGTCCTGCCCGCGCTCGCTGAGGGGTTCCGGCCGACCTTCCTGGTCACCCAGCACGGTTGCGATACGCATGTCTACGACCCGCTCGCGCATCTGCGGCTCACGACTCGCGCGTACCGCCAGGCGACGCTGCTGCTCGATGGTCTCGCGCATCAGTACGCCGAAGGCCGTTGGTTCGCCACTGGTGGCGGTGGCTATGATGCCTATCGAGTCGTGCCCCGCTCGTGGGCGCTCGTATGGCTGGCCCAGGCCCACCTGGAGCCACCCATCGAAACGGCTGCGGACTGGCGCGAGCGTTGGGCCGCCGAGGCCGACCGATACAGCCAGGGACCGCCGCCGACGCTCATGCTGGACCCGGCCGACCTGGTCAAGCCGGAGTCGGACGATCTCATCGAGGACAACGCCAAGACCGTCGAGCGAGCGCTGAGCGGCGCACTTGAGCTGATAGGGAGGGACAAGCCGTGACCAATTGGCAGGGGTACATCGAGGTCCCCGGCGGCAGGATCTATGCGGAGGTTGAGGGCGACGGGCCGCCAGTCGTTTTCGTCCACGCTGGCGTCGCGCACCTGCGCATGTGGGATGAGCAGGCGGCGGCGCTGCGCGACGCCTACCGGGTGATCCGCTACGACACGCGCGGCTACGGCAAGACGCGCGTCGATGACGTGCCGTACTCCAATTCAGGCGACCTGGGCCTGGTCATGGACCACTTCGGCGCCGACTCGGCGCACGTCGTCGGTCTGTCGCGCGGCGCCCAGATCGCGCTCGACTTTGCAGTCAACGACCCGGCGCGCACCAGGTCGCTTACCTGGGTCGCCGGCGGAGTGCGCGGGCTGGAGGTTCCCGATGACCCGCGCGACGAAGCCGTGTGGCACCAGACCGAGGCGCTCGAGAAGACCAAGGACTGGGAGAAGATCGTCGAGCTCGAGACGCAGCTCTGGACTGACGGCCCCGACCAGCCGCCGACGCGCGTCGCTCCCGACGTCCGCAGTCGGATGATCCAGTGGAACCTCGAGAGCTATCGCGCTGATCAGAGCCCCAGCCAGGTCACCGCCCCCGAGTTCGCGGCCGCAGACCACCTTGATCGGTTGACGATGCCGGTCCTCGCGATGTGGGGCACTCTCGACGTCACGTCAACGGTGAAGAGCGGTGAGTGGCTGGCGGCCAACCTGCCGGGCATCCGCAGCCGCGTCTTCGATGGCGTGGCCCACATGGTCAACCTCGAGCGACCGGCGGAGTTCAGCCAGATCCTGCGCGAGTTCCTCGACCAGGCCGAGGCCGGTCGCTAGCCCTTCGGCGGCCGGAGGAAGCCGCCCACCCAAAGTGCGGGTTCGGGATTGCGGTCCGGATCGGTGCCGGTTCGCCAGTCGAGCTTGCCCACCGCGATGAGCGCCCGCCGGACCTGGGCAGGCTTGGCGCTCGGGTACATGGCGCGATAGAGCGCGGCCGCGCCGGCGACGTGCGGCGTGGCCATTGATGTGCCGCTCATGAACGCGTAACGCTTGCCCATGTAGGTCGAGAGCACGCAGCGGCCGGGGGCGATCAGGTCGATGTCGAGCCCGTAGTTCGAGAAGTTGGTGAACGAATCGTCGGGCTCGTAGCGCGTAGGGCACGAATCGGATGGCTTGCCGAGGCCTCCGCCCTTGCCGTCGTAGTCAGCCATCGCCGAGACCGTAATGACTTCGTCGTATGCCGCGGGCCGGTTACGCCGCGCGTCGTGGCTGTTGTTGCCCGCAGCGACCGCGTAGGTCGTCCCCTTCGCCACTGAGCGGCACAGCGCCTGGTGGATGACGTCCTCGCCGTTGGCGCACGTGCTGTTGGGTGAGGGGCCGACGTTGAAGCTGATGCTCATGTTGGCGACTTCGAACCGGGCCCGGCCGCGGTCGCGCTGCGCTGTGACCCAATCGATGCCGCACACCAGCCATGACACGAAGCCGTTGCCCTTGTGGTCGAGCACCTTGACCGACCAGATGCGCACGCCCGGCGCAACGCCGACCACGCCGAAGCTGTTGTCGAGCGCCCCGACGATGCCGGCGACGTGCGTGCCGTGGCCGTTGTTGTCGTCCCAGCTGTCGCGCTTGGAGGACGTGCAGTTGTAGCCGCCGACAACGTTGAGGTCGGGATGGTCGCGGTCGACGCCCGTGTCGAGGATGGCCACGTCGGCGTCGACGTGCTGGCTGCCCTGGGTGAAGCTCCGGACGGCGTTGGTCCGGGCACCAACACGGCGCACGCCCGCGGGCACCTGCCACGCCGGACGTACGACATTGCGCATGACGCTCGCCTCGCCGCCGACGGATCCGTCGTCGATGCTGACCGCGAGATCAGGGATCACGGCGGCCACCGCCGGGTTGGCGGAGATGGCGGCGAGCTGAGTCGCGTTGAGGCTGGCCGCGAAGCCGCCCACCGCGTTGGCGTAAACGGAATTGACGCGGACGTGGTTGCGGCCGGCAACAGCGCGAATCGCGGTGTCGACGCGCGACGCGTCTACCCGGGTATTGGCGCCCCGGGTCGTCGCAGGTGACGCGGTGGCCAGCGTCGCGGCGCGCAGCGCCTGCGGCGCGGCGACGAAGCGGAAGGATGCTGCGGACGCGGCGCTGGCGTCGAGGGTGTCATCGGGGACGCTCACGGCTGCCGTGTCGAAGAGCACGACGTACGGCGCCGTCCGCTCGCCGGCAAACGCCCCGCCCGCGGGGGCGAGCAGCGCCAGCAGCAGCAACGTCAGGAAGAGTAAGCGTCTGCGGAGGCGCGACCTGGCGAACGCCCTCGCGGGTGTTCCGGCAGATTTGCCCCCTCCCATTCTTGCCATCGCCGACTGACCGTACGGACCCGCGCGCCGTTTCTAAACGACGACGTGGTACCGGTTGGGGGGAGGACGATGGGTTATAGGGGCGGTCAACTTATACTCGCCGTCCCGTGACCCGCCGCGTCGCCACCAGGCCACCCGCGGCACCGGCCACTGATCCGCTGGCCGCGTTCAGCGCTGCCACGCGCGACTGGTTCGGCGCCTCATTCGACGCGCCCACCGCGGCCCAGGCGCAGGGCTGGCCGGCCATCGCCACTGGCGCCCATACGCTCATCTGCGCGCCCACTGGCTCAGGCAAGACGCTCGCCGCATTCCTGTTTGCGCTGGACCGCCTGTTGGCCGAGCCGGTGCCGGAGGATCCGCTGCGCCGGCTACGCGTGCTCTACGTGTCCCCCTTGAAGGCGCTGGTCCACGACGTGAACCGCAACCTCCGCTCCCCGCTGGCGGGCATCTCCCTCGCGGCGCGGAATCGCGGCGAGAGCGGCGACCGGGAGGTTCGCGTCGCGATGCGCACCGGCGACACCCCGGCCGACGAACGGCGCGAGTTCGGCAAGCGCCCGCCGGACATCCTGGTCACGACACCCGAATCGCTCTATCTGCTGCTGACCTCGCAAGCGCGCGAGGCGTTGCGCGGCGTCGACTGGGTGATCGTCGACGAGATCCACGCTCTAGCAGCGACCAAGCGCGGCGCTCACCTGGCGCTGTCGCTCGAGCGGCTCGAGGAGCTGTGCGTCAAGCCGCCGCAGCGCATCGGCCTGTCCGCGACCCAGCGGCCGCTGTCTGTCGTCGCCGGCTACCTGGGTGGCCGACAGGCAGCCACGAGCGATGACAAGCCAGGTGAGCCGCGGCCGGTGACGATCGTCGATGCCGGGGTGCGCAAGACGCTCGAGCTGCAGGTCGTGGTGCCGGTCGAGGACATGGCGGCGATCGGCCAGGTGCTGCCTCCCGAACAACAGAAAGGCGGGTCTGCGGCGGCGCCCGACCAGCGCAGCTCCATCTGGCCGCAGATCCATCCGAAGATCCTCGAGCTCATCCGGGCCCATCGCTCGACGATCGTGTTCGTCAACTCGCGCCGCCTCGCCGAGCGGCTGGCTTTGCATCTCAACGAGCTCGCCGGCGAGGAACTGGTGCGTGCCCACCATGGCTCGCTCGCGCGCGAGGAGCGGCTGCTCATCGAAGAGGCATTGAAGGACGGCCGACTGCCCGCGCTGGTGGCCACGTCCTCGCTCGAGCTGGGCATCGACATGGGCGCGGTCGATCTCGTCATCCAGGTTGAATCGCCGGGCTCGGTAGCACGTGGGCTCCAGCGCATCGGTCGTGCCGGACACCAGGTCGGCGAGCCTTCCCGGGGCGTGATCTTCCCCAAGTACCGCGGCGACCTGCTCGAGGCGGCGGTGGTGACGCAGCGCATGCTGGCGGGCGAGATCGAACCGACCGTCATTCCGCGCAATCCCCTCGATGTGCTCGCCCAGCAGCTGGTCGCGACCGCGGCCGAGCGGCGCTGGCTGGCCGATGACCTGTACAACCTGGCGCGCCACGCGGAGAACTTCGCCGACCTGGGCCGCGACTCGTTCGATGCCACGCTGGGCATGCTCGCCGGTCACTACCCGGGTGACGAGTTCGCCGAGCTGCGGCCGCGCGTCGTCTGGGACCGCGCCGCCGGCACCGTTGAGTCAAGACGCGACGCGCGCACGGTCGCGGTCATCAGTGGCGGCACGATCCCCGATCGTGGCCTGTTCGGCGTGTACATCGCGGACGAGGCTGATGGCGCGACGACGCGTGCGAAGTCGTCACGGGGCGGCGGCGGCCGTCGTGTCGGCGAGCTCGATGAGGAGATGGTCTACGAGTTACGCGAGACAGAGGTGATCCTGCTCGGCGCCAGCGCCTGGCGCGTCGACCAGATCACCCACGACCGTGTCCTGGTGACGCCCGCGCCGGGCGAGCCGGGCAAAGTGCCTTTCTGGAAGGGCGACGGCCCGGGGCGGCCAGTCGAGCTGGGCCGGGCGTTGGGCGAGCTGACGCGCACCCTTGGCGAATCGGCGCTGGCAGGCTCGCGCGGCCGGGCGCGCGCGGAGAAGACGCTGCAGGACGAGCACCGCCTTGACGCGCTTGCCGCGAAGAACCTGCTCGACTACCTGGCCGAGGAGCGCGAGGTCGCGGGCGCCCTGCCGACCGATCGGACCATCGTCATCCAGCGCTTCCGCGACGACCTGGGTGACTGGCGCATCTGCCTCCTCACGCCGTTCGGCGCGCGCGTTCACGCGCCGTGGGCGCTGGCAATCGAGGCCCGCCTGCGTGAGCGGCTCGGATTGGAGGTGCAGCCCATCTGGAGCGACGACGGCATCGTCGTGCGCTTGCCGATGACCGACATCGCGGGCACGGACGGGATCGGCCTGAGCGGCGGCCTCTCCGACGACGCGGGTGAGTCGACAGTGAATCCGATCGTGGCGGCGGAGGAGGCGATTCGGATCGGCGCCGATGACGTGGAAGAGCTGGTCATCGGTGCCCTGGGCGGCTCGTCGCTCTTCTCGAGCCACTTCCGCGAGAACGCCGCGCGGGCACTACTGCTGCCGCGCCGCCGCGCCGGCCAGCGCACGCCGTTATGGCAGATGCGCCAGCGTTCGGCCCAGCTATTGGGCGTGGCCAGCCGCTACGGCAGCTTCCCGATCGTGCTCGAGACCTACCGCGAATGCCTCCAGGATGTGTTCGACCTGCCGTCGCTCAAGGGCATCCTGGCCGCGATCGAGCGGCGCGAGATCAACCTCGTGAGCGTCGAGACGAGGCGCGCCTCGCCGTTCGCGAGCTCGCTCATGTTCGACTACATCGCGCAATACATGTACGAGGGCGACGCGCCACTCGTCGACCGGCGCGCCCAGGCGCTCGCCCTGGACCGCGACCTGCTGCGCGAGCTGCTCGGCGCGGAGGAGCTGCGCGAGCTGCTGGATCGCGACGCGCTCGCGGAGCTGGAGCTTGAGCTGGCGGGGCTGACGCCGGAACGAGCTGCCGGGTCGGCCGATGCGGTGCACGATCTGCTGCGCCGGCTGGGCGATCTCACGCCGGCCGAGGTCGCGGCCCGGGTGCGCGGCCAGGACGAGCGCGCCCGCGAACGCGCCGCAGGGGAGTGGCTGGAGGCGCTCGCCGCCGACCGGCGCGCCCTGAAGGTGCGCATCAACAGCGAGCCGCGCTGGATCGCCATGGAGGACCTGGCGCGCTACCGAGACGCGCTGGGCGTGATGCCGCCGGTCGGCGTGCCGGAGGCATTCCTCGCGCCGGTCGCAGACGCGTTGAACGGCCTGCTGCTGCGCTGGGCGCGCCACCACGGACCATTCCTGGCCACTGAACCCGCCGCGCGCTGGGGACTGCCACTGGCTGATGTCGAGGTGGAGCTCGAGCGGCTGCTCGTCGCCGGCGCCCTGCTACGAGGCGAGTTCCGGCCCGACGGCGTCGAGCGCGAGTGGTGTCACCCTGATGTCCTGCGCCTGCTGCGCCGCCGCTCGCTGGCCCGGCTGCGGCGCGAGATCGAGCCGGTCGACAGTGCGGCCCTGGCGCGCTTCCTACCGCGTTGGCAGGGCGTGGGCGAGCGACGCGGCGGGATCGATCGCCTGGCCGAAGTCGTCGCGCAGCTGGAGGGCATGCCGTTGCCGGCATCGGCGCTGGAGCGCGACATCCTGCCGTCGCGCGTCGCCGGCTACTCGCCGCGCCTGCTCGACGAGCTGGGTGCCGCGGGCGAGGTCGTGTGGCTGGGCCTTGGGTCGCTCGGCCAGGATGACGGCCGGGTGGCGCTCTACCGTCCCGACCGACTGGCGCTGCTGCTGCCGCCGACTGAAAGCAGGGCGGCAGACGCCCCCAGCGGCTGGCTGGTCGACGCTATCCGCGCCCACCTGCGCGACCGCGGCGCCTCCTTCTACCGCGACCTGATCGCGTCCGCATTGCGAGCCGGTGCGGAGCGAGGTGAGCCGCCGGTCCGCGAGCGCGACCTGCTCGACGCGCTGTGGTCGCTGGTCTGGGCAACGGAGGTGACCAACGACACCTTTGCGCCGCTGCGCGCCCTGCGCTGGCCGCGCAAGGGATCGTCGCGGCCGCGCCACACCAACGTGGCGCGCATGGGTCCGCCGGAGGCGGCCGGTCGCTGGTCGCTCGTATCGCATCAGCCCGCTTCTGAAACGGAGCGGCGCCACGCCCAGGCATTGCGCCTGCTCGACGCATATGGCGTGGTGACGCGCGATTCGGTCGCGGCGGAGAGCCTGCCCGGCGGCTTCTCTGCTGTCTACCCGGTCCTGCGCGAGTTGGAGGAGCGCGGCCGCGTCCGACGCGGCTACTTCGTCGAG
>DATBRX010000193.1:0-3732 GCA_036560085.1 Candidatus Limnocylindrales bacterium | reverse complement strand
GGTCGGCCTGCACGCGGCCATGTTCAACGCGGCGCACCATTTCGACGACGGCCGCTGGGGTTCGCCGCTGCGGCTGCTGTGGATGGTGTTCCGCTACCGACCCGGACGCATGGAGATCGAGCTCGACGGCTCAACCAGCGTCCAGACGCGCGGCCTGATGGCGGTGGTCGCGAATGGCCCTTATGCGGGTGCCGGCATGACGATGGCGCCCGATGCGCGGCTCGACGACGGCCTGTTCGACGTGCGCGTTTTCCGCCACTTCTCGAAGTTGGAGCTGCTGCGCCACCTGGCGTCGATCATGTTCGGCCGACGCGCGTACGTGCCGCGCGTGAGCACCTATCGCGCTGCCCGGGTGCGCGTCACCGGGCGCAGACCGCTGCCCTGCCGCGCGGATTCGCTGGACCTGGGCGTGACGCCCATGGAATGCCGCGTGCTCACGCGGTCGCTGAAGGTCGTCGTGGGCCCTGAATTCGGCGCCGCCCCCGGCGCGCGCTAGATCCCGGCCGGTTACTGCGTGCGCAGCACCCAGTGCGAGTAGACCCAGCCTGACGCGCCGCTCGCCGTGGTCACCCTGTAGTACAGGTTGCCCTGCGGGCTGAACGCCGTACCCACGATCTTGACGTAGCCGCTGCTGCCGACCCAGCCGAGGATGCGCGACGTCGCGTCGGGCAGCTCGCGCAGGTTGACGGTGGCGATTGCCACGCCGTTGGAGCCGCTCGGCTGTGGGTTGGTCCGCGTCGCTGGAGGTAGCACGCCGACATTGCTCTCCGTGACGGCCTGGCCGGACGCCACGCCCTGGCCGCCACCGGAGTCGGGCGGCGCATCCGTGGGCTTGGGTGTCGGCTTGGGCGTCGGCTTGGGTGTGGGCGCGTCGGTCGCGGCCGGCGGATCGAAGCCCGTGTCGCCGTTGCTCGCGCCGTTGCCGGTCGAGGGGCCGTCATCGGGCGTGGGCGTCGCGTCATTGCCGCCGCCGTTGTCGCCGCCGCCGTTATCCCCACCACCGTTGTCGCCGCCGCCGCCATCGCCGCCGCCGCCATCGCCGCCGCCGCCATCGTTCGGGCCCCAGTTGATCAGCAGGAACTGGGTCGGGGCGTGGGGGATCTTGAGATCGTGGACGCGCACGCCCAGCTTGGGATTGAGCGCGCTGACGGCGCGGTTGGGGCCGATGTAGACGCCGATGTGGTGCCCGTCGCCCCACACGACCAGGTCGCCCGGTCGCGCATCCGATTCATCCTTGGACCAGCGGCCGCGAGCCACGAACCAGCGCATGTACGAGCGCGCGCCCATGCGCGAGCCACCGATGCGCGGCAGTTCGCCGGCCTCCTTGAAAACCCAGTAGACGAGACCAGAGCAGTCGAACTTATTGGGGCCTTCGGCGCCGAAGACGTAGGGCGAGCCGACGGTATCCATCGTGAGCCGGACGACGGCATCCTGCGGGTCCGCGGCGACCGCTACCGGCACGTTGCTGACGGCGGGCGCGACGAGGGCAATGGCCAGCGCGATGGCAACGACCGCCGGCGCGGGACGCTTGGCTGGTTCGGCCCGAAGCGCCTGTGCGGCGAAGGTCGTGCCGATGATCGAGGCGCCGACGACGGGCGTCAGCGCGGGGCGGAACACCCTCGCAAGACCGCCAAAGAACGCGGCCACGTAGACAAGGCCCACGACGGGCACGGCGAGAAAGAGCGCGACGAACTTGGGCGCGCGACGGTTCTGCGACACCTCGAGATTGCCTCCCTAGTGCAATCCAGACACGGCCTTGGCCTCGTCATCCGCTGGGGCGGTATTGACTTGCCTTTTCTCGGTGGTAGCGGGTGCCCCCTCAGGGGCCGTTGGGTGCAGTATGCCCATCTGTAACGCAAATTGCACACCCATTTTGGCGACTCGTGCGGCAAGAATCAGCAGATGCTGCGGATTCGCAGACGGATTGCACTGTGGGTCGTGCCGCTGGGCCTCACCGGCGCCCTGCTCCTGGGCGGCTGCGCGCAGCCCACGGGTCCCGCGTGGACGTACGTGCCGCCCACGCCGACGCCCTCGGTCGTGCCCGCTCCGTCCGGATCGGCCGTGCCGCCGGGCTCAGCCATCCCGTCGGCATCCGAAGTGGCGCCCGCGTCGGGCAGTCCGGCCGCTTCCGGGACTCCGGCGCCGCAGCCTTCGTAGACGCTGCGGCCCTCCGCTTGGGCCGTCGGCAGCCCTCTCAGTCGGTGTAACGGCACCGTTAGAGAGCCGACCCAAACCGGGCGACCGCCTGCAACCGGGCAGCGGGGAAGATCGAGTCTGACTACAAGAGGTGCTTACCGCGCTTGCGTGGGACAGGGCGGTCGGTCACGGCACGGCCATTTCCGGGGCGCTTCTTTGATTGAGGTACCTAGGAGGACTGTGCTTTGAAGAGAATTCTGCTGATCCTTGGCGCTGCTCTGACGCTCGCGACGGCCGCAGCCTGCGGCCCGGGCGCCGGCACCACGTCATCGTTCCCCGTAAACACGACTGGGCCGACGCTTGCGCCGACATCGGCGCCGAGCGACATGCCCAGCGACATGCCCAGCGAGATGCCGAGCGAGATGCCGAGCGAGATGCCCAGCGAGATGCCCAGCGACGAGGCATCGCCCGAAGCTTCCTAGAACGCTCCCTCCCTCTCCTCCGGCGGCAGCCCGGGCGACAAATTGCCCGGGCTGTCGTCGCGCGCCCAAGGGCTGACGCGCGTGCCCGGGGCGTTCGTGCGGCTAGACTTCGGGGCCCAAGAGGAGGCCCCGTCGCATGGCTATCTCAACGCCTAGCTCCATGACTGCCGAGGAGATGGTCGCCCTCTCCAAGCAGTACTCGCTGTACGAGTGGTCGGCCCAGAGCGCGGTCGATCCAATCCCGGTCGAGCGTGCGGAGGGGGTCTACTTCTACTCGCCCGACGGCAAGCGCTACCTCGACTTCAACTCGCAGCTGATGTCCGTCAACATCGGCCATGGCGACAAGCGCGTCGTCGATGCCATCGCCGAGCAGGCGTCGAAGCTGGCCTACGCCAATCCCTTCATGGCCCACGAGCCGCGCGCCCGCCTCGGTCAGAAGCTCGCTGAGATCGCGCCGGGCGACATCGACGTCTTCTTCTTCACCAACGGCGGCGCGGAGGCGAACGAGAACGCCATCAAGCTGGCGCGCCAGGCGACCGGTCGCCACAAAGTTCTGGCGCGCTACCGCTCCTATCACGGCGCAACCGGCCAGGTCATCACTGCCACGGGCGACCCGCGCCGCTGGGCGGCGGAGACAGGCGTCTGGGGCGTCGTACGCATCCCCGACTTCCAGCCGTGGGGCGACCCCGCGCCGCGCGACGTCGCTTCGGTCCTTCGTGAGACGGAGCAGGTCATCGTCTACGAGGGCCCGCAGACCATCGCCGCGATGATCATCGAGCCCGTGGTCGGGACCAACGGCATCCTCATCCCGCCCGACGGCCTGATGCAGGGCCTGCGCGAGATGTGCACGCGCTACGGCATCTGGCTCATCGCCGACGAGGTCATGAGCGGCTTCGGCCGGACCGGGCGCTGGTGGGCCGTGGACCACTGGGATGTGGTGCCCGACCTGATCACGATGGCCAAGGGCCTCACCGCGTCGTACCTGCCGCTCGGCGCGGTGGGCATGAGCCGCTCGGTGGCCGAGAAGTTCAAGGACAAGGTGTTCTACGGCGGCCTGACGTACAACTCGCACCCGATGGGCTGCGCCGCGGCGCTGGCGACGATCGGGGTCTAC